>NZ_CAXAVM010000072.1:0-33849 GCF_963972345.1 uncultured Gimesia sp.
CAGTTCCATTCCCGGTTTCGATCCCCGGTCGAATTCCATGCTCGTCTCGGTAACTCTGCTGCCGGGAGAGAAGGTGACGCCTGAATGGACGTTTGAAGAACTGGTCAAGCCGGGCCGGTTCCCGGAAAATTTCCTGCGATCTCCCCAGGATACGCGGCAGCAACTGGCCGCCACGATTACGTCGCCACAGAACAGTCGTTTTGCGAACGTGATTGTGAATCGGGTCTGGAAACGTTACCTGGGGCATGGGCTGGTAGAACCTGTGGATGACTGGCAGGGGCAGGAACCCTCTCATCCTGAGCTGCTGGCCTATCTGTCCCAGCAGTTTGTGATTCATGGTTATGATCTGAAATATCTGGCTCAGTTGATTTTTGAATCCGATCTGTATCAACGACAGGCCAGCACAGACATCACCGCCATTCAAGGCATGCTGGACTCGACCTATCATTTTTCGGCACCGGTCCTGCGACGGATGGAAGCCGAGCAGATTGTTGATTCCCTGTTTGAGATCTGTGGTAAACCATTCGACGCCGGTCGGATGTGCATCGATATCGATGGTGCCCGCGACTATCACAATTCACTCGACCTGGGAGCACCACGTCGCGCCTGGCAGTTTACATCTCCGTCCAATGAACGGGATCGACCCAGCCTGGCGCTGCCGTTTGGGGAGCCTTTTATTGCTCTGCTGAAAACATTCGGATGGCGGGATACACGACAGAGCCCGCTTACGGTTCGTGAATCGACGTCGACTCCTCTCCAGCCGGCCATCCTGGCCAATGGCCTGTTAGGTCAGCGTTTCACCCGGCTTTCTGATGACAGCGATTTCACTGAACTGGCTTTGCAGGATCAAACTCTGGCAGCATTGATCGAAGCGACTTTCATGAAAACGTTAACGCGTGAACCAAAGCCGGAGGAACGCAAACTGTTTTCTGAACTGCTGCAGCCCGGTTATGCAGTGCGGGTGATTCCCAATCCTGCACCAGTCATCCGTGAGCCTTTGCCGCGAAATTTAGTCAGCTGGTCGAACCATGTGAATTCGCGGGCCAACGAAATCAAGGTGGAACTGGAGGGGGCGGTGAAAAAAGGAGATCCCCCCACCAATCGTCTCCACGACGACTGGCGAAACCGCTACGAGGACATGCTCTGGACTTTGCTGAATTCTCCCGAATTTATCTTTGTGCCTTAGTTGAGCCCTGATCTGTACAGGAGATTCACTTTTATTAAACGTTTGAGTGATTTTCTACTTTTCATACCAGAAGATGCGGAAACTCAGGAAAAGAGGGGGTATTCACCCAAAACTTTCATAAATCGGATAATCGGAGAGTAATTTGCCGTGAGATCAGCGTGCTTCCCGGTATATTAGAGTAGGTCACGATTTATGACCTTGATGCATTCTTGTGTACAGTATGTTTGTCGAGTCTGGAAAGTTCAGAAGCCGACAAATCTCGCCTGCTGTGACGTCTCTACTGAGAACCTGATGATTGGAATTGCCCGCTATGAACCACCTGGCATTCGTTAAGCGCTTCCTGTGCCTGCTGAGTCTCTCGCTCGCCCTGCCTCTGTCTGCGAGCCCCTCCTCTGCTCAACAAGAGAAAACTGCCAAAACTTCCACTCCTGCCAGTTATCGGGAGCTGATTCTTTCAGACCAGCCAACGCTTTACTGGAATTTTGAGACACTCGCTCCAGAGGGTTACAGCAGCGTAGTAACTGAGAAAGAAAAAAACGAACCAGTCAAAGCACTCGTCAGCGGTAAACTGGCGGACCCTGCAGCGGGGCCCCGGCCTTCCGAGTTTCCTTTGTTTTCAGCGAAGAATCAGGCAGCATCGTTTCAGCCTGGTGAAGGTTTTCTGCGGGTGGTGGATCCGGGCGAGAAGAGTGTGCTCGACTATACTGCCGGTGATGCGATCACGCTGGAAGCATGGGTGAATCTGAATTCCACCAAAGCGGGGCGTCATTATTACATCATTGGTAAAGGACGGACGAACCGCAAAGGGGTTGCCCGTGACAATCAGAACTATGGCTTCCGGGTCACCGGTTCTGAGATCAGTTTTCTGTTTCGGGGACAACCCGAAAAGAAAGATCAGAAAGCCGATTTCCATCGCTGGACGTCGAGTGGTGCCGGGATCAGTGCTCACAACTGGCACCATGTGGCGGTGACTTATACCTTCGGCAAAAAGAAAAGCCTGAAAGCGTATGTTGATGGCCAGCCTGTCTCCGGAAAATGGGATATGGGCGGCGATACCACGCTGGCACCTGTGGTGGACAATGACGAAGTCTGGATCGGTTCTTCCATGGGAGGTTCCGCCGGCAGTTCGTTTGATGGCCAGATGGATGAACTTGCGGTGTACCGCAAGGCGCTCTCTGCCAAACAGGTTGCATCCCATTTCAAATACCATGCTCCCGATCCACAGATTGACTGGACGGCGATACCTGAAGATCGCGTCAAAGTAGATATCCTGGAAGGGGTGCCGAACAAGAAATCCTGGACGTTCCGTCCTCCGCGCCTGGCAGAATCTTTTACACAGCCGCACTTCGCGCTCATCGAAATTCCCAACCGCTATTCATCGCGAGGTATCAAAGTCGATCGACCTGATCCGTTTCTGGTCCGCGCCATGTCGCGCGTCGTGATTCCCCAGGGGCAGAAGCGGATTCTGGTTCGGGCCCGCAATGCGTCTCGATTGTATATCGATGATAAGCTGGTCGCTGAGACCGGCTTCCATCAGATTTCCGGTTCGGCTCACGGACATGTGTTTAAAGTAGATCGCAGTCTGTCACCCCATATTCGACCACTGCATCGCGGTGACCAGGAAAAAGTCATCGAGTTTACCGGCGACGGGAAACCGCATCGTGTTCGCTTCGAAATGATAGTCGGCGGTTCGCGGCACCGTCCCGATTTTGGAGAAACAGCTGTATTTATTGGCGAGCCCAAACAGGATTTCCAGCTGCTGACACCCGGCGATGAAACCATCATGCTGACAGATGCAGACTGGCTGCCTTTCGAACGCGAATATCGTTACAGCCTGATCGCAGTCAATGCAGAACGCCGTCGTGCCGCATCAGAGAAAGAAGATCAGTACTGGGAATCGCGGCATCAGGTCGCGAAAACAGAAGTACTCAAACAGCCTCAAGTCAAAGTGCCTGCTGCTGTGAAGGGACTGCGAGCGAATAATGCCATCGATCACTTCATCAATCAGCGACTGGCTGAAGAGAAGGTCGCACAGTCACCTCTGCTCAACGATCTGGCTTTCCTGCGCAGGCTCTCCCTGGATACGACGGGAACCGTACCTTCCCCGGAGCAGATCAGCGAATACCTGGCCGACGATCCCCAAACACGACGTGCGAATGCCATTCAGCGTCTGATCAATAATCCTGCCTGGGCAGACAACTGGGTGGGTTACTGGCAGGATGTGCTGGCCGAAAACCCGAACATTGTGAATCCCACATTGAACAATACCGGCCCCTTCCGCTGGTGGATTCATGAATCATTCTATGATAACAAGCCTTTCGACCGGTTCCTGACTGAACTGGTGATGATGGAAGGCAGTAAATATTTCGGCGGTCCGGCCGGCTTCGAAATGGCATCACAGAACGATGCGCCGATGGCGGCCAAAGCACATATTATCGGCCAGACATTCCTGGGGCTGAATATGCAATGTGCCCGCTGCCATGATGCACCGTTCCACGATTTTAAACAGCGCGACCTGTTCAGCCTGGCGGCGATGCTCAAACGCAGCCCCCAGGGGGTTCCCAAAACCAGTACGGTTCCCGGTTTTGATTTCAAATCGAATTCGATGCTGATTTCAGTCACGCTGCTACCCGGCGAGAATGTGACTCCTAAATGGACGTTTGATGAACTCGTCAAACCCGGCGCTTATCCGGAGAGCTACCTGCGGTCTTCCCAGGATACGCGTCAACAGCTGGCGGCGACAATTACTGCGCCTCAAAACGAACGCTTTGCGAATGTGATTGTGAATCGGGTCTGGAAGCGCTATCTCGGGCATGGGCTGGTGGAACCGGTAGATGACTGGGATGGCCAGGAACCTTCGCATCCCGAGCTGCTGAAGTACCTGTCCCAGCAGTTTGTGATTCATGGCTACGATATCAAGTATCTGGCACAACTGATTTTTGAATCGGATCTGTATCAGCGGGAAGCAGCGACCGATATGACAAAAATCCAGGGGTTGCTGGATACGACCTATCATTTTTCTTCACCCGTTCTGCGTCGCATGGAAGCCGAGCAGATTGTCGATTCCCTGTTTGCTATCTGTGGCAAACCTCTGGATGCCGGTCGGATGTGTATTGATATTGATGGAGCCCGAAATTACCAGAGTTCACTCGATCTGGGAACACCGCGTCGTGCGTGGGAGTTTACTTCTCCTTCCAATGAACGCGACCGGCCCAGCCTGGCACTGCCTTTCGGTCAGCCCTTTATTACTTTTTTGAAGACGTTTGGCTGGCGCGATACACGGCAGAGTCCTGTGACAGTTCGCGAATATGCGGCCACGGCGCTGCAGCCGGCCATTCTTGCGAATGGAGTCATCGGCAAGCGGTTCACCCGGCTTTCTGACGACAGTGATTTTACTGCCCTCGCGTTACAGAAACAGTCCGTCGACCAGTTAATCAAGCAGACGGTACTGAAGACACTCACTCGTGAACCGACCGAAACTGAGTTAAAAATTTTCGTCGAACTGCTCAGCCCTGGTTATGCGGAACGCATCAACGAGGGAGCAGAGATCGTCACGCGTGAGCCCCTGCCACGCAACCTGGTGGCCTGGTCAAATCATTTGAGCCCCGAGGCCAATGAAATTAAAGTATCCCTGGAGGCAGCCGTCAAAGAGGGGGATCTTCCCACAGCACGATTGAACGAGGACTGGCGGAACCGCTATGAAGATATGCTCTGGACGTTGTTGAATTCTCCGGAATTCCTTTTCGTACCCTGATCGAACTCGATTCTGACTGATAATCCAACCTGCAACATTAATCATAAGAGTGAACCATGAACACATTTGATTCGACACGACGTGACTTTTTAAGACAGGCTTCGCTCACCGGTCTGGCAGCGTCTGCAATGGGAACTCCCTGGCAGCAGCTGCTGGCGTCTGAGAAACACGCTGAGAAAAAACATGGTGCGAAAAAACTCCCGATGCCCGTGGGTAAAGCCGAGCATTGTATCATGATCTGGCTGGGCGGCGGTTCCTGCCACATCGATACCTGGGATCCCAAACGCAAGGGTGATCCTAAAACGAAAAAAGCCGGTTCCTATTATGATCCGATTCCGACGGCGATTAAGGGAACCGAAGTCTGTGAACATCTTGCCAAATGCGCGCCGATTCTCGATCGGTTCAACATCGTGAGATCGGTACATCATGAAGTGATCGACGAGCATGCGGCGGCAACCAACCGCATGCATACCGGGCGTCCGACAACCGGAACGATTACTTATCCTTCAGTCGGTTCTGTCGTAGCACACAAACGGGGATCTGCCAGTGACCATGCCCCCGCGTATGTGTTGATCGGGTATCCCAACGTGACCCGCGGTCCCGGCTTTCTGGGCAGCCAGGCGGGGTATATCTATCTGACCGACACCAGTGCCGGACCCAGTGGCTTCACGCGTTCTTCCTGAGTCAATCAGAGTCGTCAGGATCGCCGTGAACGTCTGCTGACGAAAATGCGGGCCGAGTTCCGCCAGAAAAGTGTGGGAGGACAGACGATTCAGGATTACGATCAGTCGGTCGCCGAGGCGCTGCGTCTGTCCGGACCTGAATTCATGAAAGTCTTCCAGCTGGACAATGAAAAAAGCGATCTCCGCAACATGTATGGCGGTGAGTTCGGTCAACGCTGCCTGCTGTCGCGTCGCCTGATTCAGTCTGGCGTGCGGTTCATTGAAGTCTCGCATAACCTGAACTTTGTGAACGGCACCGGCTGGGATACCCATAACGACGGTCAACTTAACCAGCATCTGCTGATCAAGGAACTGGACTCCGCGCTGTCAGCGCTGGTACTTGACCTGGAACAGAATAAGCTGCTGGATAAAACATTGATCGTTGTCGCTTCGGAGTTCGGTCGTCCTGCCGGTTTCGATGGAGGCGGAGGCCGCGGACATCAATCCAAGGCTTTCAGCGTTGTCCTCGCTGGCGGCGGTCTGCAGAATGGAAAAACCATCGGGGAAACGAATGAACTGGGTGAAGAAATCGTCTCCCGTCCGGTTTCTGTCCCCGATCTGCATGCAACGATTTACGCTTCGCTGGGTATCGATCCCAGTGAAGAGCTTTTTGCCGGCGATCGTCCCGTGCCAATTACCGATCTGGGTGATCCCGTGCGGGAACTGTTTTCATAAGCCCGCATCGTAACGAAAACCAGTACAAAGCATCCAGGATGGCTGATCACTCAGTCATCCTGGTTTTGTTTCCGGGGCGTTCTGCCTATTAAGCGATCCTGTCTTAGCTGACATCTGCGTACGAGAAGTGTATTCTTGATTGATAAGAATTCCAGTACGTTGAATTTCTGCTTAAAGGTTTGTTTCATGCCGTCCCGGTCTTCGCATTTCGCTATCATTACTGCAACAGTCCTGTTTCTGGGGATGCTGGCGCTGTTTCTGACTCTCAAAGCACCGCCGGAGGGGAAGAACGCGCCAGGTGATCTGGAGCTCATCAGCTATGATCGGGCACAGGAACTGCTGAAACTGAAAAATGAAGGTGTCGCTTACTTGGAGAACGAGAAGTACGCCAACGCGGATCAACTGCTGGAACAATTGACAGAACAGCTGCCTACGGAAGAGATTGGCTTTCGCAATTTAACGATCTGCCGCCTGCTGCAACTGACGCCTGACAAATTAGCGCAGGAGCCGGCAGGGAAAAAACTGGAAGCGCTGGCAGTAAATGCCTTGAAACAGCTGATGCAAATATTTCCAGAATCCGCGGTCAGTTCAATTCTGGCTGCCCGTATCCATTTGGCATTGGGGAAACCTCTCCAGTCGCAGGCTGATCTTGTCCAGGCAACAGAACTGAAACCCGACGATGCCGCGATCTGGTTTGAATTGTCACAGGTACAAAAACAGATTCCAGCACAGGACAAACCATCGCAGGCGAATAAGTCGCTGGCGAAAGCATGGGAGTTGCAGCCTGATAATCTGTTTCTGACGCTGGAGTATCTGCAGGTCACAGCAGAGCAACATTCAGAGCAGGTGGCGGCTCTGTTCGAGAAAGTCAAAACGCTGTCGGCTCCCCTCGCTGCCAGTGTCAAAGATCATACGCGCCTGGATTTGAATCAGCTGATAGAAGATTCACTGGCTGCAATCAAGGACAGTCAATGGAATGTAGTACTCCGCAACGCACGCATTATGCGAAATGTGTTGATTGCGGAAGACCTCGTCAAAAGTGATCGCCGACGCGTGGAACAGAACCCGCTGGAGTTTGTGATTCATGATTTTCCCCCGGCGTTCTATCAGGCAGTCGATTGGCCCACCCCACAGAAGCCGCGTACGGTGGAATTTGCTGCTGCACGTCCCCTTGTATTTTCCCCGGCTCTTACTTCAGAAATCAAAGATTTCCAGGTTGCCGACTTTAATCTGGATGGAAAACCAGACTTGATTGTGCTGACCGCGAAACAGGTTTCCGTCTATTCTCAGCAGGGAGAGACCTGGGCATTGATCACACAGCAGGAACTGGAAGGCGAATTTAGAGAGGTCACGGTTGTTGATCTGGATGCGGATGTGCAAACGCTGACGCCACCGGAGGCGACTGAAAAAAAAGAGCCGACAGAGTTTCCCATTTCACCAGCGCGTGACGCCGACCTGGATCTGGTGCTGAGTGGAAAATCGGGAATCAGGGTATTTGAAAATCAGATGGATTCGAAAACAGGCCAGCGACTTCTGGTAATCAAAGCACAGCCGGAAACTCTGGATTCCCTTACCGATCTGCTGGCAGTCAATTTTTCGGATCTGGATCATGATGGCGACCTGGATCTGGTGGCGTCGACAGAGCAGGGGATTTCGCTCTGGTCGAATCGTGGTGATTTCACGTTTCGAAATATCAGCGATCAAAGCCAGTTGCCTCCTGCGGATCTGGCAGCAACTTCGATGATCCGCGTCGACTGGGACCGGGATGTGGACCTCGATCTGATCTTATGCAGTCATCAGTCGAAGCAGGCCGGTTATCTGGAAAATTTACGTCATGGTCGATTTCGCTGGCGTCCGTTTACCCAGGTCGAAGTGAATGACGGGCCTACTGCAAATCAATTTGAAGAATGTATTCTCGCGGACTTTGATCGCAATGGTTCCTGGGACCTGATAGGAGTGATCAATCAGGGGTTATTGCTGGCTGAGACCAAGAGACCCGAACCGGGCAGCGTGCAGATTGCTTCCGTACAGCAAATCAGTGGGATTGAGCCTGTCAATTTACAGGGTAATGTGTTGCAGTCTGGTGATCTGAATAATAATGGTGTGATGGATGTGGTGGCAATGAGTTCCACCGGGCTGCAACTGTTACTGGGAACCGCAGAGCAGAGAACGGAGCAGACCGCATATGTGAAAGATCAGGTGCTCAGTTCATCGGCGCCGATTCAGAAGTACCGCCTTGCCGATCTGAATCAGGATGGCAGCCTGGATGTGATTACTGTTGTACGCGATCAGATTGTGTATCAGCAGAATATGGGCAATGATTATCACTGGATTGATGTTTCATTGCGGGCCGAGCAGATCAAGGGAGAAGTCAAATCTGCCAGTGGGCGCGTGAATCATTATGGCATCGGCAGTCTGCTGGAATTACGCAGTGGCACAATCTATCAACCGCAGATCGTCGCCGGGCAGTCGACGCATTTTGGTCTGGGGAATCAGAGTGTCGCCGAAGCGATTCGCGTGTTGTGGACTAATGGCATTCCCGTCAACATCATCAATTCGAAAACTGATCAACGAATCTATGAGAAGCAGACATTGATGGGCTCCTGTCCTTATCTTTATACATGGGACGGGGAGCAGTTTTCCTTTTATACAGATCTGCTCTGGGCGGCTCCCATCGGGCTGCAGTTTGCACAGGGAGTGGTGGCGCCCAGTCGTGACTGGGAATATCTCAAAATTGAGGGAGACCGTCTCCAGCCGAAAGACGGTGTGTATGAACTGCGAATCACCGAAGAACTCTGGGAAGCCGGCTACTTTGATACCGTGCAGCTCTCAACCGTTGATCATCCGGCTGATGTGAAGATTTTTTCGAATGAAAAGGTCGGTTCCCCCGATCTGGCGGCGTTCAAAATTCATACGGTGCAACATCCGCAAGTGCCCCGCGCGGCTGTGAATCATAAGGGCCGCGATGTGCTGCCTGAAATCAGGAATGCGGATGATGTGTATGCCAAAACGTTCGACGAAAAATATCGACAGGGGCTGACGGAAGATCATGCGCTGGAACTGGATCTCAATACGGCGGCAGTCAAAGATACGAAAGCGGCACCTCGCATCAGACTGTTTCTGACTGGCTGGATTTATCCAACGGATACGGGAATCAATCTGGCATTATCCGAGAATCCCTCCATGCCTTCCCCACAACCGCCTTCCCTGGCGGTGCCTGATAAAACGGGCGCATGGAAAACCATTCAACCCTTCATGGGATTTCCCGGTGGTAAGACGAAAACGATTGTCGTTGATCTGACGGAGCAGTTTCTGACAGATGATTATCGTGTGCGGATCGAAACGAATATGGAGTTTTACTGGGATCAAGTCTTTTTTACTGTAGACGAAACGCCGGCGGAATTGAAGGTGCAATCATTGCCACTGGAATCGGCGCGGTTGAAGTACCGTGGATTTTCCACGCCTCTCATCCATCCGGGCAACGGGCCGGAACGCTATGACTATCAGAGTCTCACGACCGGCATTCAGTGGCCGCCCATGCAGGGAGGCTTTACGCGTTATGGTGATGTGAAACCGCTGGTGGAATCGGCTGACAATCGCCTGGTGATCATGGGCTCCGGGGATGAGATGCGGCTGCGGTTCAAAGTGCCTGCAGAGCCTGTCAGGCCGGGCTGGAAGCGGGATTTTGTGCTGCATAATGTGGGTTGGGACAAGGATGCCAACCTGCATACGATTCTGGGGCAGTCGGTTGAGCCGCTGCCATTTCGCGAGATGCAGAGTTATCCTTATCCGACGGAAACGTATCCGGACGAAAAAGTGTTACGTCAGGATCAGCGTCTGTATCATACCCGACGACAGAACAGTGCGGCTTTCTGGAATTCTATGCTGGAACCCTGATCGCGAATTCCCGAGTGCAATTGCCTGACTGATTCGGTAGAATGCGGACTGACTGACTCACATTGATTTTAACCCAGGTTTCCCATGATGCGATTGCTTTCTCTTAGTTGGTTTGTTTTGTTGACTCTCTGTACCACTGAAATGGTACAGGCTGCGGAGCTGTTGTATCCGCTCTCCGTGGCAGCAGCTGACAAAGGCCCTGTCTATGTGGCCGATCGTAAACTGCCTGGCATCTGGAGTGTGGAGAACGGCAAAGCAACCAGTTTTTTCACCGGCTCGAAAGTTTTCCGCACGCCTCTCAATGCGGTCCGTTGTGTGGCGATCGACAAGGAGGGACATGTTCTGGCCGGTGATTCGTCGACGCGGGAAGTGTATCGGTTTGAAAAAGCGGGGGCCAAGCCTCAGCCACTGACGAACGGAGGAATCGGCATTCCCATGGATGTGGTAGTGTTGAAGAACGGGGACCTGCTGGTTTCTGACCTGGAACTGCAGCAGATCTGGAAAGTCCCCGCCGCGGGTGGCAAGCCGACTCTGTTTGCCAAAGTTGAGGCGCCTCGAGGTCTGGCGCTGGACCAGGGGGAAAACCTGTGGGTCGTTTCCGGGACAGCAGATCAACTGCTGAAAGTCAGTCCGGACGGGAAAGTCGCCGTGGTGGTGAAAGGCCGACCTTTCAATTTTCCCCATGATGTCGTGGTGCTGGACGACGGCTCGGCGATTGTGAGCGACGGATATGAGAAAGCCCTCTGGAAAGTCGCTGCCGACGGAACCACAGAAAAATGGGTGGTCGGCGAACCGTTTAAAAATCCGGTGGGAATCACCCGCCAGGGACAGAACATCCTGGTTTCAGACCCGCATGCAAAAACAGTGTTCTCGGTTGATCCTGAGAAAAACGTCAGTGAGCTGTTGAGCCCCTGACAGAGGCGTCAGGTATTACTCTGGTTTTTTCGGCCCTTCGTTCCACCAGATCGAGAACCATTCAGTTTTGTCTTGCTGGTCTGTTTCACGTCCTTCAAAATTGCCAAC
This sequence comes from uncultured Gimesia sp., assembly GCF_963972345.1. Classification (NCBI taxonomy): domain Bacteria; kingdom Pseudomonadati; phylum Planctomycetota; class Planctomycetia; order Planctomycetales; family Planctomycetaceae; genus Gimesia; species uncultured Gimesia sp. The sequence goes on from NZ_CAXAVM010000072.1 coordinate 11,258, forward strand.
GGCCAGATCAATAGCGCCGTCTCCATCGAAGTCGCCGGCTGTGATGACGGGATGCTGGCCCATCGAGTAATCAAGGGGGTGAGCTAAAAACTTGCCTGGTGAGTGTTGCTCGTACCAGACAATGGTATTACGTTGTTCTTTGTAATCCCAGGTCATGGTGCAAGTGGCGAGATCAATGTCGCCATCGCCGTCAAAGTCGCCGTGCGCGGCGCAGTAAGCACCGGTCAGCGGGGCAATCTGATGGTGGGTAAAAGGGAATACTCCTTTGTTTTCCAGCCATTGCAGCGAATGACTGGGTCGGAGTTCGAAACTGTCCATGGTGTCGCCGTTGGTATAGAGCAGATCGAGGTCGTCATCCTGATCGAGATCCACCAGCGCGATACTGGACGATCCGTAAGCGGGATCAGCAGCCTGGTAAACAGTCTCTTTACGAAACTGCCCATGACCTTCATTGAGAAACGCGACAATGATTTCGTGTTCCTGTGAGAACAACGCGACAAAATCAGGTCGTCCATCATGGTTCCAGTCAGTAATCAGCACATGACTGGCGCCATGCCGGTTGTCGAGGACCTGCATTTCAAATTTCAGCTCCGTCTTTGAAGGAGAGACATTTTCCAGGTAGAGCAGTCGTCCGGTTTTGTGCCAGCCAAATTCGGCGATGATCAGATCCAGATCGCCGTCGGCGTCGAAGTCGGCAGCTTTGGCATCAGCCACGCGTCCCAGGTGTTCCTGTAAGATGTGTGTCTGCCAGGAGTCTGTTTTTTTGTTGAATGTCAGCAGGCTGACGATTCCCCGGTCGTGATCTGCCGGGCCAAAGCTGCCCAGGTCGGCGATGAGATAATCGTCCTGCTGATCCTGATTCAGGTCGACGCGTTCAATATGGGCCGGGTGACTGAGTTTTGCCAGTGGTTCGAATTGAAGTTGTTTTCCATCAAATCGAATTCGTTCCACCACGCCCGAACCCATGTCGGTGAGAAGGAGTTCTTTCGGCCCGTGGTGACTGGCCCAGTTCAAATGCGCGACGGCGGGAAGTGCTTTTGAATCCGTGCGTGAAATAATCTGTTTTCGAAAACGGACGGGGCCGGAATCCGGGTGGGTGTTCTGTTCTGGCAGGCTGTGTGTTTCAGGTGCCTGCGAAACGAAGTATTGGATGACTTGAGACTGGGGCGGGACCCGCAGGCCGGGATCAGGGTTTTGTTCGAAGTGAGCATATTCGCGCGGGATCTGCATTCGCCAGGCTTCTTTTGTCAGAATACCAGGGTCAGGGCAGAGATGACAGTGGCTGCAGAAGTTCTGGATCTCGGCGTGAAATTCCTGAAAGTGTGACTCGGCGGGCAGCGCGACAGTGGCTGGATTTTCTGTCTTGGGTTCCTGCTTCCCGCACGCAGCCAGCGTTACGAGAAACAGGAAGAGACAGAAGTGGTCCGATCTCACTTGGATTGCTGCTCCAGAATGGGGCGCAGTACCTTTTCGAACGCATTTGCCTGTCGGAAGAAGCCGAGGTCCGTCGGATGAGAACTGTCGACGGTATCTTCACTGTCGTCTCCCAGCAGGGTCTCGCCTTCCAGGTAATACAGGTTTTTGACGCCTTCCTGCTTCAGTTTTTCATAGGCTTTCCTGAGGGCTTCCCGACTGGTGCGGTGTCGTTCCTGGCTGCTCTTTTTAAGATAGGCGTTTGAATACGTCCGGTCTTCCACCAGCAGGATGGGAGTATCCGGATGGGCGGCTCGGAGTGTTTTGACCAGCGGTTCGGTTTCCCGGGCGACGGTCTCAGCCGTCACGTTGGGCAGGCAGTCCATGATGAATACGCTGGCATCCAGTTCAGCGACCAGTTTGGATACTTCTGGTTCCATGCGACCATTGCCGGAAAACCCGAGATTGATCACGGGGCGATCCAGGCGACGGCCCAGGATGGCGGTATGAACCATGCCGGTCCGTGAGGCACAGCCTCCCTGCGTGATCGACGTTCCCCAGAAGACGAGCGGCTTGTCTTTGCCTGCTTCGCGGGGCGGCGCTTTCCAGAGGTGGCTGGTTTCGGGAATGCCAATTTCGACGGATTCGACACCGTTGTAAAGTGGCAGGTAGAGCATGTATTCGCGTTTGCCGGGAATCAGGTCTGAGATCAGAGTCGCATTGTTTTCCTGTTTTGATGGTTTACCCACCGCCAGCCAGCGCCATTTGCCTGATTCGGTTTTCACGTACAGGTCCAGCCCGCTGACACCTGTTGCCGCCATATGCGGCATGGCGATATTGGCAGAAGTCAGTTTCCATTTCGCTTTAATAGTGGTGGCGTCGGTGACAAAGCGAACGGCGATGCCTGCGGAATGTTTACTGAGTGACCAGACGGGAGGCCGCACAACTCCTTTGGCTTTGGCAGGCAGACGATTAAAAAAGGCTTCTGTGTCTGTCCAGCCTTTGCCTTCCACGCCCAGGTTTTTGATGTCGAACCAGTGGGTCTTGTCTTTTTTATCAACGGTGAAATCACTAAATGGTTTGGACTCGGCGGATTTCAATTCGTTCAGAGAGCAGATGCAAAGCAGGGCTGAAAGGACTAGCCCGACAGATGTTTGTTTCAATGTCATGATATTTCCCGTTCTCAACTCAAAGGCTGTAAATCACCTGTTGCGGTGGCTATATATTCTTAATTCATCTTAACAGCAGTGATTCACAAAAAGAAAGTTGAGAGCAGGAAATGCAGGGAAAAATCGATTTCGGGCTGGCGTTGCTGAAACGGATTGTAAACCGGAATGGACACTAAAAAAGAGTGGATCCCAAGGGAGATCCACTCTGAGGATTTGGTGATTGCTGTTACGAAACAGGCTCTAAAATTCCCCGAGGACTTCTCCGTTACTGCGGGTGCCCAGTGCGCGCCAGATATCGAGCGAAATATTTTCGCTGATTGTTCTGACAGAGCCATCGACGAGGACCGCATTGACGACACCCGTGTGATAACTGCGTGCTGTAATAATGGCATAGGTGGGTGAGCCGGCGCTGCCGTCCTTTCCTTCCTGCCACGAATTGAAGTCGGCGTCGTACTCGGTTCCGCCGCTGGTATAAGGCACATAAGTATTAGGGTTCAGCGTGACAGTGAAACCGGTATGGTGGACGCGGCCATCAGGCCATTCGGTGTGGCCGGTATCGGTTTTGAAGTCAGCACCCGAGGCAACAATCGTGGCGGCAGCAGAAGCACTGCCTGGAATCGTGGTTGTGGAAGGGCCCCCGTTACGGGTATAGGGCTGCCAGCCTTTCACTTCGGCGGCCAGCAGGGTATTACTCGTGCCATCTAGAAAGGAAGCCATGCCCAGGCTGGCGTTCGGATAAAAGGCGCCGTTGCCACTGCTGCCATTCGTGGGATCGTAGACGAACCAGGTTCCATAATTGAAACCATAGTTGGTGGGATAGAGTTTCACCTTTCCGCTACCCGGATCGCGGACACGGTCGCTGTTCGGATCACTGGGGCAGGCATAGACTGGGATTTTAAGACCATCGATGGCGGTCTGGAAATCCCAGGCGATGGAGAGATCGACGTTGTTATAAAGATTACCCTGTTCCAGGAGTGGGAGGATTCGGCCATGCACGCCCCAGGAGCCGTTGTTACCCGTAGAAGAGACAGACAGATCCACGCTTGCCCCGGGAGGCAGGTAACGATAGCTGCTGACATAATTGTGAACGGCGAGGCCCAGCTGTTTGAGATGGTTTTTACATTGAGTACGGCGGGCTGCTTCACGAGCCTGCTGGACGGCGGGGAGTAACAGGGCGATCAAAATTGCGATGATGGCGATCACCACCAGCAATTCGATCAGGGTAAATCCACGTCTGGTGCGCATGTTAAAATTCCTGCTTACTTTGTAGTCGGATAGTTTGAGTCCTGTATTATAGCCGCAAACGACGTTCCCAAGTAGTCGTTTTCACTAGAATATGTATTCTGTTCAAGATGCTATGCCTGATTTCAGTTGGGAATAAAGTGCTCCGAAGAACGGAGCAATTGTGCGTGTCGGATGCATCGACAGGCGTGGCGAAATTTGCGACAGGTTGTTGGGTGCGGGGAAGGGTGATTTGAAAGCACCGCGAAAGAGGTTCGAATTGAAAAATACTGACCGAACTGATTGGTTGAATGTGTTTTATGGTCTGGGTTTATCATAAAATGGATCAATCTCTGGAAGCTGACTCGTCTGCAGTCTGTTTCTTTGAATTTCAGTTCATTCACAGAAAGTCAATCGATCGATGCGCTGGCCGTTGCGGTACCAGATTCTGATTCCAATGGTGGGGATCATGGTCTGTGCGATTATCGGAGTGACTTCTCTGCACGCGTGGCTGGCCACCAATCAGATCAAAATGCAGATCCGGGATCAGTTTCGCCAGATTGCACATACCCTGAATGAGGCCACGTTTCCATTAACGGCGGCAGTGTTGAACCAGACCAAAGGATTGTCGGGAGCTGACTTTGTGCTGGTGGATCAGGAAAACAAGGTGCTCTCTTCGACACGACCAGATTTTATTCCTGCGGCAGTCAGGCAGAATCCTCCGGACTGGAACCAGTTGCAGATTTCGGATGTGATGGAAACCGGAGATACCCATTTTTTTCATGCCGTCGTCAAGATTCATCAGCGGGCGCGGACGGGTGAATTGCGATATTTACACATATATTACCCGGTCAAAGCGTATCGGGAAGCTTTATCCAATGCCATTTATCCTTCGTTAGTGGCAGGCAGCATCGCGCTGATTGTTGTGGCGGTACTGGCAACTGTCATTGCCGGCAGGGTGACGCGTCCGTTGCAGCGACTTGATCGTAAAGTGGCTCAGATTGCCCGTGGGGATTTTCAGCCGATGGTGCTGCCAGTTCGAAACGACGAAATTCGTGATCTGAGTATTTCCATTAACCAGATGGCGGAGTTGCTGGGAGATTATGAAGACGAAGTCAAACGGAGTGAGCGGCTGAAAACACTGGGTCAGTTGCGCGGCGCGATTGCGCATCAACTGCGGAATGCGGTGACGGGCTGCCGGATAGCACTGGATTTGTATCTGCGGAAATGTGCCGACAGTGAGCAGGATGAAACTCTGCAGGTCGCCAATCGTCAGCTCTGTATGATCGAACAATATCTCCAGAGTTTTCTGGAGAATAAAGCCGGGCACTTTTCCAGTTTTGAACCGGTGTTTCTGAATGAGATCGTGGACAAACTGATGAGTCTGCTGGAGCCGACAGCGCGGCATGCAGGAATCCAGCTCATCAATGAATCGGCAGGAGAACCATTAACCGTCCAGGGGGATGCGGAATCTCTGGAGCAGCTTATGTCGAACCTGATTCTGAATGCCATCGAAGCAACACTGCTATCGAACACGGAATCAGATTCTCCAGGTGAGTCCGATTCAGAAGTCCGGCTGAAACTGTTCCCAGGTGGTCCGGAGTCTGTTATTTTAGAGGTGGCAGATACCGGGCCGGGGCCAGAGGCGGCCATAGTCAATAAAATGTTTGAACCCCTGGTGACGGCCAAAAAAGACGGAACCGGCCTGGGGCTGTTTGTCGCCAGGGAAATCGTACAGAATCATGGCGGACAGCTTCACTGGGAACGTCGAGGTCAGCAGACCTGTTTTATCGTAGAGTTACCTGTCATTCAGGTGGAGAACACGTGTGTCGAAATTACTGATCGTTGATGACGAAGAGTCGATCTGCTGGGGGCTGAGCCAGCTGGGTGAAAGTCTCGGCCATCAGGTTCGCATGGCATCGTCTGCGGAACAGGCCTTGAAATTTGCAGAAGAAGATCGTCCGGATGTGGTGGTCATGGATGTGCGTCTGCCCGGCATGGACGGGTTGACGGCGATGGAGGGACTGTATGATCGCATTGGATCTGTTCCGGTGATTGTCATTACGGCGTATGGTGATTTACAGACTGCAGTGGAAGCGGTGCGAAAAGGCGCTTTTGACTATATTGTCAAACCCTTTGATCTGAATCAGATGGAACGGGTGCTTGAGAAAGCCATTGATGAATCCCAACGTGATGAACTGACGCCGGGCGAACCGCGGCAGGTGGATGGGCTGGTAGGTTCAACGCCCGAGATGCAGAATGTGTTCAAGTCGATTGCGCTGGTGGCGGGCTCGGAAGCGAGTGTGTTGCTCTCGGGAGAAAGTGGAACGGGGAAAGAGCTGGCAGCCCAGGCGATCCATCGCTTCAGCGACCGTTCAGCAGGGCCGTTCGTCGCGGTCAATATTGCTTCACTGAGTGAGGGCCTGGCAGAAAGTGAACTGTTTGGGCACGCACAGGGTGCATTCACCAGCGCGGAATCAGCGCGGGTGGGTTTTCTGGAGCAGGCGGACCAGGGAACCCTGTTTCTGGATGAAGTCGCCGACATTCCGCTGGCGATTCAGATCAAGCTGCTGCGTGCACTGGAAGAGGGAGAAGTCTTACCTGTCGGCTCGAATCAGCGGGTGAAAACCAGCTTTCGAGTGATCGCCGCCACCCATCGCAACCTGGAGACATTGATCAAGCAGGGAAAATTTCGACACGATCTCTATTTCCGCCTGTGTACATTTCAGATTGAGATTCCCCCGCTGCGAAAGCGGGTGGCCGACATTCGTGTGCTGGCGGAATTTTTTCTGGAGCGGTTCGTAGATCGGCAGACGGGGATGCAGCATCGACTGACATCAGAAACAGTTGCGGAACTCGAACGGCGTCCGTGGTATGGCAATGTGCGGGAATTGCGGAATGCGATTGAACATGCGGCATTGCGGGCACGTGGTGGAACGATCCTGCCAGATGATCTGCCGGCAGCGGTGTCGCAGTCGTTTCTGGGGATGGGTGAAACTTCTCCAGGGTCGGAAGCAGAGATCGGGGTGCTGTTGAAAGCGTGGGCGGAAGCACAGCTGAGGGATCCGGAACAGGCTGCTAATATTTATGAACAGCTGCTGGCGTTGATTGAGCCTCCCGTAATGGAAGTCGCACTGGAAAAATTTCATGGCCAATGTGCGCCTGCAGCGCGATGTCTGGGCTTGCATCGGACCACGTTGAGTAAGAAACTGAAACAATACGGAATCGAAAACAGCTGAAACACATCTTGTGAGGAATTTCAACATGCCACTGAGGTCGCGCTGCACGTTAATGTTGATGCTCATCGTCTCTGTTGTGCTGACAGACATCAAATTGTCCGCCGCAGAAACAGCGAAGCAGAAAAAGCCGTTAAACTTTGTGTTTATTCTGGTGGACGACCTGGGGTATATGGATGTGGGGTGCAATAACCCGCAGACTTTTTATGAAACGCCGCACATCAATCAGCTGGCGAAGACCGGTATGCGATTTACTAACGGGTACGCCGCCAATCCGGTCTGCAGTCCGACGCGCTACAGTATTATGACAGGAAAATATCCGACGCGTGTGGATGCGACGAACTTCTTTTCCGGCAAACGCGCGGGGAAATTTCTACCGGCTCCCCTCAACGATCAGATGCCGTTAAGCGAAATAACGATTGCGGAAGCACTCAAGGAACACGGGTATTCCACATTTTTCGCTGGTAAGTGGCATCTGGGGCCTACGGAAGAGTACTGGCCTGAAAAGCAGGGGTTCGATATCAACCGTGGTGGCTGGCATCGTGGTGGACCTTATGGCGGGGGGAAATATTTCACGCCTTACGGTAACCCCCGCCTGGAAGATGGACCGCAGGGAGAACATCTGCCAGATCGTCTGGCGAGTGAGACGGCTCAGTTTATTGACGCACACCGCGATGAGCCTTTCTTCGCCTACCTTGCATTTTATTCAGTGCATACGCCGTTGATGGGACCTGGCCCGCTGGTTACCAAATACAAAGAGAAAGCGAAACGCCTGGGACTGAACGGTCAACAGGAGTTTGCAGACGAAGAGCAGGTCTTTCCCGTTGATGAAAAACGACGCGTGCGGATTCTGCAGAATCATGCCGTGTATGCGGCGATGGTGGAGTCGATGGACAAAGCGGTCGGGAAGGTACTGCGTCAGCTGGAAGAGTCGGGAGTGGCAGAGAATACCGTGGTAATGCTCACAGCCGATAATGGGGGGCTGAGTACCTCGGAAGGTTCACCCACATCGAACTTACCTTTACGCGGCGGAAAAGGCTGGTTGTATGAAGGGGGAATTCGGGAAGTGTTCCTGATTCGCTGGCCGGGGGAGACTGCGCCGGGCAGTGTCAGTGATGAGCCCGTGATCACGACCGATTTTTATCCCACGATACTGGACCTGGCAGGGCTGCCTCTGAAGCCGAAACAACATCGGGACGGGGTGAGCCTGAAACCGGTGCTCCAGGAAAAGGAATCGCTGAAACGGGATGCGCTGTACTGGCATTACCCGCATTATTCCAATCAGGGCGGCATTCCCGGCGGTGCGATTCGTATCGGGGACTGGAAACTGATCGAGCGCTACGAAGACGGGCAGGTGCACCTGTATCACCTGAAAGACGATCTGGGAGAAAAACAGAATCTGGCGGCGAAGTATCCGGAACGTGTTGCGGCGATGCGCGAACAGCTTCACAGGTGGTACCTGGAGACCGATGCCAAATTTTTGCAGGCGAAACCCGGAGGTCCGGAACCCTGGCGCCCCGGTTCGTAACGGCTTGAAAATCTTCATGGAATATTCAAATTTGATTTTGATTCAGGGCAATTATTTTTGTGAGAGTGCTTTCATTTTGCTGTGATCTGCTATAATTGAAGAGATCCCTTGCCTTTGTGATGGAACACACGAATCGAAGATTCGATTTGAATCTGCATTTCCCTGATCACTCAGAATAAATGGTTGAGAAGTCGTATGGCGCAGTCCACTTTGCCGGAGCAGAGCGAAAAATACGTTCAGAAATTAAGCCTGTTAAGAAAAAATCTGAGCAGCGTCATACGGGGAAAATCAGAGAGCATCGACATGATGATGGTGGCGTTGCTCTCCAACGGCTCAGTCCTGATGGAAGATGTACCCGGGACCGGAAAAACCACGCTGGCCAAAGCGCTGGCCCGCTCACTGGATGTCCCCTTCAACCGGGTGCAGTTTACCCCCGATTTACTGCCGACCGATATTCTCGGTTCCTCGATTTATAATCCCGTGGATGGCACGTTTCATTTTCGCGAAGGACCGATTTTTTGTAATATTCTGCTGGCCGACGAAATCAACCGCGCTTCACCGCGGACTCAGTCAGCATTACTGGAAGCGATGAGTGAAGCACAGGCGACGATTGAAGGTGTGCGGTATCTGTTGCCTTCTCCCTTTTTTGTGCTGGCGACACAGAACCCGGTTGATTTTCACGGCACCTACCCGCTGCCCGAAGCGCAGCTGGACCGTTTTCTGATTCACCTGCAGCTGGGTTATCCGGATACGGAAAATGAAATTGACATTTTATTTTCGCAGTCCACAGAGCATCCGGTGGATCATCTGGAGCGGGTGTTGAATCATGAGGAAGTGGTTCAGATGCAGGACCAGGTAAAAACGGTACACGTCGATCAGAGTGTCGCTCGTTACATGATTGACCTGGTCAATGCCACGCGCAATGATCCGCGCTTGAAATTAGGCGTCAGCCCCCGGGGTTCGCTGATGCTGTTCCGGGCCTCCCAGGCAATCGCGTTCCTGAAAAATCGTAATTTTGTATTACCCGATGATGTGCAGCATATGGGAGAATATGTGCTGGCACATCGGTTGATATTAACTTCGAAAGCCAAATACAGCAGTATTACCAAGCTGGATGTTGTGAAGGATATCGTGAGTAAAGTAAAAGTGCCTACGTAGCCCGATCGTGATTTATCTGGGGCAAAGTGATGCGTGCGGAGGCATCCCGGATCTCTCAAAGTGAAACGTTGATTCAGTTATGCATGTCTCGGAATACGATCCTTATTCATCAAAGATCAGGAAAAAAGATTCCTTTACCAATCGCCTGCTGCTCGTGCGGATGCACAAGCATTACTGGTATTACCGCATGACCTATCCGGGAAAGATCCTGCTGTTCGGATTCTTTCTGTCAGGCATTGGAACAATTTCCGTATCGGTCCCCATTTATAACCTGTTCAGCGTGTTGATGGCGCTGATCCTGGTGGATGGAATCGCTTCCTGGGTATTTCGACCCCGTTGCGATCTGAAGGGAGATTTTCCTGCCCAGACCACAGCCGGGCAGCCCGCGGTGGGAAATTTCACGGTGACGAACCGGGGCTGGTTACCCATTTATGATATGGCCGTCGCGTTTCGCTGGCTGGAACGACCGCTGTCGCAGACGGACCGCGATGATACCCTTGGCTATCTGCCCCGGGGTGAATCGGTCGATGTCACCGTTACCATCGATGCACCGCAGCGCGGCTTTTATGCGCTGCCTAAGCTGGGCGTGCATACGTTGTTTCCCTTTCATCTCAACCGTTCCGGCAATGCAGCTTTACCTGGAAAATCATTGCTGGTGTTACCTGCCTTTCATCGCTTGAACAGTGTTGACCTGCCGGTGGGCAGTAAGTTCCAGCCGGGGGGAATCGCGCTGACTTCCAATGTGGGTGAATCTCCCGAGTATATTGGTAACCGTGAATATGTTCCGGGTGAGCCGGCCCGTCGTCTGGATTTTCGGTCGTGGGCGCGGCTGGGTAAGCCTGTGGTGCGAGAGTACCAGGAAGAATATTACTGCCGGATCGCATTGATTCTGGATACTTACATGCCCCCCGATCCGTGGCTGGTCGAGAAACTGAAATCAATTGGTCAGCGATATCAGCTGACTGCGACTGAGACGCCGCCGATGAATGCACTCGAGGCAGGAATCAGTCTGACAGCTTCCATTGCAGACGCGTTATCGCGAGGCGAATATCTGATCGACCTGTTTGCTGCAGGTCCCGAGTTATACGTTTTTCGAGCTGGTCGGCATACGGCACACTTTGATAATGTGCTGGAGATTCTGGCATGTGTCGACCGCTGCCTGGATGATCCGTTTGAGACCATTGGTCCGGCCGTATTTGAAGAATTGTCCAATGTTTCGACGGCCGTGTGCATCTTTCTGGACTGGGACACACAACGCGAACAGATGGCGCGTGCCGTGCTGGATTCCGGTTCCAGTCTGAAGACGATTATCATTCACGATGGTGATACAACGCTTCCCTATAATGCGGATGAATTTGGACCTGCTTACCAGTTCACTCCGGATGAGATTGCGAAGGGGAAGGTGGAATCGTTATGAATGCCCAGCGTACCATCGCATTCACCATGCTCAGCCTGGAATGTGCTGCGTTCGGGATACTGTCTGAGACGCTGTTCTTCCCTTCCAGCATCATTGTCCTGGCGGCGCTGTCGTATGTGCCTTTGTTACGGTATCCGTTTTCGCGACGTCAGGTATTCTGGACAACCAGTCTGCTGGCTATTCTGTTTATGGCTAAGTACATGTTGTACCAGCATGAATTTGGCCTGGACCGACTGGCGATACGCACGCCTCTGGCTTATGCGGCGGCTCAGTTTGTCATTACCGTGCAACTGCGCCAGATGTTTGACAGCCATTTTGATCGTTTTCTGCCCAATGCGTTTCCGCTGTTTGGCATTGTGGCATTTATCCTGATCGGGGACATTCTGGTTTATGGCTCGAAAGGCCGGTACTACCAGGTTCTGGTATTCGGATACATTCTGTTGACGGGCGTGTTCTATCAATGGGGGCATGCCGTCCGGAAACCAGTCAGTCCGGAAAAGAAGCGCTGGTCTGTGTATGTAATTCGTACCGGTTTTTTTGTTGTGATCTGTCTGATGGGCTGGTTAACGGCGACGGGCCTGGATCGGTACGAACGCGAACTGGATCAGTTGTATTACCGGTTGATCGAGCCGCGCACAGGCGGTCTGGCATCGCGGGCCGGATTTTCCACAATATCCCGTCTCGGCAGTCTGAGTAAACAGTTTGATGCGGGCGCAGAACAGATCAAACTCCGCGTACAGTCGACCGATGAACCGGGCTACTTTCGGGGGAGGGCCTTTGTCCAGTTTTTCAACTCCGAGTGGCATTCAGAAATCGGAAATCATAATGCCGCCATCATTGCAGTCCCTCCCGCAGGTGTGCAGGCCAGTGTGCCTCAGGATGGCACCTGGTTTCAGATGGGGCAGGCCAAGTCATCCAACTGGATTGAGTACCAGGTCTGGTCTGAAATATCGGGACACATTTTTGCTCCCTTGAATACCCCCCTGGTTTATGCCGTTGCCGACAGTGTGCAGTTTGACAGCCAGGATATCCTGACGTCGCGATCAATGGAAAGCGGGTTCCCTTATTCACTGTATTATCCGCGTCACCAGTTGCCTCATCGTCCCGAATCGCCGCAGGCATTAAAACGTCTGCTCCAGTTGCCATACAATATTTCGCCCGAAATTCGTGAGCTGTCTAGAGAGGTCTTTGCCGGATGTGAGACACCGGCGGAAAAGATCGAACGGGTTCAGACGTACTTCCAGAATAACTATGAGTATGAACTCGGAATTACAATACCGCGGCGCGTCGATCCGATTACGTACTTTCTGCTGGAAAAGCCCAAGGCACATTGCGAGTATTTTGCCTCCGGGTCGGCATTGCTGTTGAGGCTCGCTGGTGTCCCGTGCCGCTATGTGACGGGATACGTTGTGCGGGAACGCAATCACTACGATCAATACTGGGTGGCCCGGAATCGACATGCACATGCGTGGGTGGAAGCCTGGGATCCGGAACGAGGCTGGGTGACTGTCGAATCAACGCCTGCAGCAGGGCAACCGGAATACTATGCCCCCAGTGGCACACGCCAGTACTGGGAATCCTTTATTGGCCAGTTCGCCCGGCTGAAAACAGCGTTACAGCAGGGTCAATGGATCCTGGCATTGTCGGAAGCACAACTCCCGTTGATGTTGCTGGTTCTGGGTGTCGGACTCTGGTTTATTTTTCAATGGGGGTATCGATGCCTGCTGAAAGTTCTCAGGAAGCGGGCGGCCTTTAAACAAAACCCGATTCATATTCAGGAGTTGCACCTGCTGCTGGCGCAAATGGATCGGCTGCTGGCAAAGCAGAAACTTGTGCGAAAGCCGGGGGAAACATTGATGCAGTTTTCCCGGCGGATACAAAATCAGGGGGTAGCGCAGTGGTATCAGACCTATGCCAGCAGCCGATTTATGCCCGAAAATGAATCTGCGCTGGCACTGGTGATGCAGTTGAAACAGCAGTTACAGGAATTGCGCGCTCGAAAAACACCCGTTTAACGCTTTCATCGGCAGATTTTGCAGATAAATCGGTCTTGGCAGGCAGGCAGTGTCTGACTAGAATCCCTGCCTCATCTCTCACTACTCAATCCAACCAGTTACTATTGATATTCACTTTTTTGAAAGACGAGCAACAGGTTCGCCTTTTTTTGCCTGCGCGCGAGTGAATGGAATTGTTGCCCGTCCAGGCTGGATTCCATTCCGCGCAGTACGTCCGGATTGAGTCGCAAAGACGTGACAGTGAATTGAACGAACTTTAGATTTTATGAAACGGGATTCTCTCAATGAAAGTTCTCTCAAAAGCACTCATCATAGTGATCATTCCCAGCCTGTCCTTTTTTGCCTCGGGTTGTGAAATGCTGCCACATGCGCTGCAGCCCAGTCAATGGCATAAACTGAATCGTGGGCCGGCGCCGCGCCAGGACACTTACTTCTCCGTTCCCGATCATATTCCGGAACGTGATTTCAGTCCGCATGCAGAATTACGGGAGTGACGTTTTGCAGCGGCATAACCTGTAAAAGTTTTCCATGGAAAATTCAAAATGAACGTTCTGATTCGAGTGTGTCTGATACTGGTTCTGCCTGGTCTGTCACTGCTGTCGACCGGCTGTTCGCTGATGCCGCATGCGCTGCAACCCGATCAGCTCCACAAATTGAGTCGACAGGAAAAGCCAAGGGACGACATGTATTTTTCGGTTCCCGATGAGATCCCGGAGCTGAACCAGCGGGCTACTTCTACGACTGAAAAGTAATCGGAGTCAGTCTATTCAACCCTGGATCAGACTGCGGTGAAAAAACGGCGTTTGTCGATCAGCTTACTTCTCTGAGCGCGGGGAAAATTGCTGTCGATCCAGTACTTCGTTTTTCAGGCTTTTCAATTCCACTGTCAGCACACCCGAATTTCGATCGCAGGTCAGCAGCAGGTAGCTGTCTTTGCCGGCCAGGAATTTTGAATGGGGATCCGGATACTGCGTCCCCGTGCCACTGAGTGACGAGTTGTAATACGTCACGCCGTCAACTTCGGCCCGTTCAGCGAAGTAGCCGAATCCGGTCACGCAGAGCGTTCCTCGCTGAAACAGCTTGTGCCACTCACCCTGCAGTTGACCGCGCATGGTGGCATTCCGCTCGTTGTAGAGTGTTACCAGGTGACCGGGGTGTTTTTGGGTCACGGATTCATACCAGCGGTATTGCTCTGATTCACGATCCAGGGGATGGCAGGTCTGCCATGTGGTGCCTATGTCGGAGATGTGGTTGAAATCGAGAGCGGCGAAGCGGATTCCAAACTCAGGGATGTCGAATTTCCATTTCCATTCTTCATCAGGCAGTTCAAAAAAACGGCGAAAGGCGGTTGCTTCCACATCGTAGACGGCATGTTCGGGCGGCTGTTTACCCCGCGGATAAACTTCCCGATCATGATTTCCCAGAATCGGCATAAACGGCGTTGAGCGAAACAGCTCCGGGTAGGCGCCGATCAGATTGAGATAGGGTTCAATGCAATCCGGCTTGCCGGGACCGCAGGTCTGCCAGAGATTACTGATATTATCGCCGGCAGTCAGCAGCAGATGGATATCGTCTTTCAGCAGACTGGAAAGGTCGGGCCGTGCTTGCCAGTCGGCCACGATGGCCACGCGGAGTCTATCAGTGGGATACGCTTTGAAGGTTGCCAGGTCGGAAAACAGTTTTCCTGTCTGGACCCGATAGTGGTAAATCGCATCGCGGGCGGCGAGCGGTATTTCCACATGATGCAGACTCGTGTTGTCGGCTTTCTTGACAGTGGTCATCGAATCCGGGGCGAGTCCAAAATGCACGATTGAGTTACCGGGCAGCGAAGTGGACCAGTTCACGACAATTTTGTCAGGCTGATGAGATTGATGTGTCAGCCAGATGTGCTGGATTTCTGCTGCAGAAGCGGTAACGGAAAAGAAAAGCAGGCAGAGTAAGCAACTGTAATATTTCATGGAGATGGTCTCCCCGAATGTTATTTGATACCGACATCTCATCTGTCGTGGTTATATCAGAAGTGAGAACGAACACAGAGTCTTTGATATTACCGGTCGTAACAGGGGAATTGAACCGGATTTGCTTCCGCTTTCAATTGAAATAACGATTTATCCCTGCAGGCTGAGAGCCAACAACGGGGGGACGAATCACGTATGACAGAAGGGATCAGAACGCGTCAACACGTTTGATCGTGTTTACCTCAAGCGTGTTTCTTAATTTGTTCTACAGGCATGACAACCGACGTGAACAGCAGTGAAATCGGCATTTTTAGCGGTCATTTTCCGATTTGGACAGGAAATCCGTCCGCGGGGCCTCTAAAATTAGCCAGGCGAAGCAAAGATGCTTCTTTCTTATTTTTCCTGCCTGACACCACCTTTGCAGTGTGCGATTGACAAGTAACGTGAGTGACCAAGTTCAAACCAGATCCATTTCCCGTTCACGAAATAAAAGGATATTTCTGTCAGTCGGTCTGCTGATGGTTGTGTTGAGTTCTCCTTTGTGGGCGCGGGGATTCTGGATTGATTTTCTGCAGGGGCGCGCTGAATCCAATCTGCTGTCCCGTGATCCGGAACGGTCGTTGAAATGGCTTGCTTACGCACAAATCCTGGATGATCAGAATGCCAGAACCAGGATTCTGCTGGCCCGCGCTTATCGAAAGTCGCATGATATGGAGCAGGCTTATGCAGCATTGAAGAACTATTATGAACTGGCGGGCTCGACAGACGAGTTTCAACAGGAACAATGGCTGCTGAAGGCACAGATTGGTGACAATTCAGATCTCCAGAGGCATCTCAGTGAAATGCTGATCGAGCCTGCCGGCAGCATCCAGGATATCTGTGAGACCTACGTTAACAGCTGTATTTTAAATTATCAGTTCAATGATGCATTGCAGATTCTCGATTTGTGGGAGGCTGATTTTCCCGATGATCCTTTGCCGAATTTCATGCGAGGCAGAATGTATGAACATAAACTTGCCTGGCAGGAAGCGATTGATGAATATCAGACGACATTAAAAAAAGACCCCGGGTATGCACCGGCTGCCTATAGCCTGGGACGAATTCAGTTGACCTTGAAAAAAACAGAGCAGGCGCTGGTGTTTTACCGGCGTGCCATCGACTCCACAGAGAATCAGGCGCCCGCCAAGGTGGGCGTGGCACGTTGTCTGCGACTGTTGAACAGGAATGAGGAGGCAAAGCAGTTACTGCGGGAAGTCCTGGCATTGAGTAACGAACAGTTGCAGGCAGAATACCAGGCAATGGGGGATCACAAGTTTGAGGCCCTGACAGCGGCGCACCTGGCGATGGGGAACCTGGAACTGGCAGATAAAAATTATGATGCTGCCTTGAAATGGCTGGAACCTGCCGCTGAGACGAATCCAATGGACCTGGGGATCAAAAATTCCCTGGCTCTGGTTTACAGTCGCCTGGGCAGAAAAACAGAAGCGAAAGCGCTCAGCCATGAGATCAAGGAAACCAATGATGCGCTGGCGGAAATACAGCAGTTACTGGACCAGGTTCAACTGAAACCCAATGATGCGGAGTTACGTTTTCAGATTGGGAGAATGTACCTGAAGTATGTCTCGAAAGAACAGGGTATCGTCTGGCTCAACAGTGTATTACTTTATCAGCCGGATCATGCCGGTGCGCATCGGGAACTGGCCCGGTATTATGAAGACAATCTGTCACGAGGCGAAAGTTTTCAAAGACTGGCAAAATTACATCGTAAGCAGGCAGATGCTTTACAGGCGACGCCGAAACCGGCTCCGTCATCCACAGGCAATCGTGATGATTGAGATTCCTCACTAAAATTTCAACAGAAAGCAGATTTAGTTGCTTAATCATTTTTCGAAATACTGTACTCGACGGGGGATGTCAGTTTCCAGGACCTGGATGATGTTTTGCGCCGGTTTATGCCTGTGTGTCAGTGGCTGCCAGTCAGAGACTGCAGAAACAGAACAGCAGGCGAAGGAACGCGCTGCCATTGAGCCCTCGGACACCGGCATCCGGCCTGAATTCGTCGATCTCTGGCCTGAGCAGAAATCGGAGTTTGTGTATCGCAACGGGAGAGATGCGAAAGAACTGGCGATTCTGGAAACACTGGGCGGCGGTACGGCGGTCTTTGATTATGATCGTGATGGCGAACTGGACCTGTTCTATACCGGCGGTGGTACGTTTGAAGGGCAGACGACCCGCGGATATCCCTCAATTCTCCTGCGACAGGAGGGGGAATGGAAATTCAGGGACCGGACCGGTCAGGCGGGGATGGAACTGGCTGCTTTCTACAGCAATGGATGTTCGGCAGGCGATTATGACAATGATGGTTTTCAGGATCTGATTGTCACCGGCTACGGCGGTTCCATTTTCTGGCGAAACATGGGCGATGGTACATTTGAAGAAACCTCCGTTGAAGCCGGTTTGCGAGACTGTTTCTGGGGATCGAGTGCCGGCTGGGGTGACTTGAATGGCGACGGTTTGCTGGATCTCTATCTGGCACAATATGCGGACTGGTCTTTTGAGAATCATCCGGAGTGCCAACTGACGCCTGGCGTGCCTGATGTCTGCTCCCCGCATTCATTTAAAGGGGTGAGGGATCTGGTGTTTTATAACCGGGGTGACGGTACCTTTTACGATGCCTCCGATGAAGCAGGGCTGGTCCCGGAAGGCAAAGGTCTGGGGGTGATCATGGCCGACCTGGATAATGATAATGACCTCGACGTTTATGTGTGTAACGATGCAGTGGAGAATTTTCTCTACCTGAATGATGGGCGGGGAAAACTCGAAGAGGTGGGGATCATCAATGGAGCGGCCGTGGATGATCGCGCAACGCCGAATGGGAGCATGGGCGTCGACATTCTGGACTATAACCTGGACGGGTTACCTGATCTGTGGGTCGCGAACTATGAGAAAGAAGCATTTGCCCTGTATCGGAATGATGGGGAGGCCCAGTTTCTGCACATCAGTAATGATACGGGCGTCACCTCGATCGGATCGCTGTTTGTCGGTTTCGGGACCGTCTGTGCCGACTTCGATCTGGATGGAGATGAAGATGTGTTTGTAGTCAACGGACATGTTGCGTACTACTCACTCAACTCGCCGTTTCGACAGAAACCCCTCTATCTGGAAAATCGGGGAGGGCGATTTGCGCAGATCCAATATGATGAGAGTTCTTATCTGGGACAGTCGCATACCGGCAGAGGGTTGGCGCTGGCAGACTTCAACGATGACGGAAAACTTGATCTGGCGGTATCAAATTTCAGTGATCCCCCCGCGATTCTCCGAAATACAACCCAGGCCGAGGGAAACTGGATATTCGTGCGCTTGATCGGTGCTCGAAGTAATCGAGATGCCGTGGGGGCACGGCTGGTGTTGCATACTTCCTCAGGAGATCAGGCAAGACAGGTAAAAGGGGGCGGGAGTTATCTTTCTTCTGGTGATCTGCGGGTTCACTGGGGTATCCCTGAAGGCGTAACGGTAGATAGTTTAACAGTTTACTGGCCGTCAGGAATTCAGCAGGAAGTGAAATCGCTGCAGTTAAATGCTACTAATCTGCTAGAGGAGCCTGTCTCTATTGGGGCAGATTTGAGTTCAGGCAATCCATAAAAGTGTCAATATCGCGACACTTCGCTCAGGGGTGAGTACAAACTGACAAGGTGAGGTGTCGTTATAAGCCTATATAATTAAATACTTTAAAAAACAATCCTGCGTAAATATGAATTAATTTGACTACATATTTGTGTGGAAAATATTGAGTTATAAAGAAAAATTCATAAGATAGACGATGCTGGAATATGCATTGCGCAGAGTCCAGTATTCTTTTTATGCGAGCCGCCAATATAGATTTTGCACGGGCGTTATTTTTTATATTGATTGGCGCATATTGCTTTTTTCTTTTATCCTGCAGGAGAGTCACATGAAACACCTACTAAGGAGACGAGCTTTCACGCTGATTGAATTACTCGTTGTTATCGCAATTATTGCAATTTTGATTGCGCTACTGCTACCAGCGGTGCAACAGGCGCGGGAAGCTGCCCGCCGCTCACAATGTAAGAACAACCTGAAACAGTTCGGTCTGGCCTTGCACAATTATCATGAAAGCCATGGCTGTTTCGGTCAGATGACCCTGGCTGCCTATTACCACGGCAGTTCTCCGGGGATCAAACCCTGGACCGGTTTCAGTCAGCAGGCGATGCTGCTGCCTTTCCTGGATCAGGCCTCCATTTACAACCAGTTTGACTTCCAGTTCTCCTGTGAAGAGGCTCCTAACACAAACAACCGTAATGCCGGCATTGGCGTATTCCGTTGTCCCTCCGATCCTCGTTATACAAACTATGGGGAAGGGCATTTGAACTACTATGTTTCGGCAGGCCCCAATATGGGTTGGGCTGTCAATCTGGGAGTCCAGAACGGCTTTGCGCGATACGGTATTGTGACCCGCGTCTCTGATATTCTGGATGGTACATCTAACGTGATTGCCATGAGTGAGCGAGTTGTGGGCTCTAACAATAGTGGTCAATTTAATCTCAGTGGTGATGTAACAAGAGGGATTACCTGGACAGGACCGGAAGACAGAACTGAAGTCGCATTTCCCAGTCAGGCGCAACTGGCTTCCTACGGGACTGCCTGTGCCACTCCTGCATCAGGCAGTTTTTACACCCACCGTGGATCACGCTGGATGCGGGCTGATGAGTGCTGGTTCAACACCCTCAATCCTCCGAATTCACCCAATGCTGACTGCAGTACCGGATCTGGTGGCCACGCTGGTGGTGATGCACCCGCTGCACAGGCAGCACGCAGTCGTCACACCGGCGGTGCCCATGTGCTGATGGCCGATGGTTCTGTGCACTTTGTTTCAGATAATATTGATTTACTGAACTGGCAGCGGCTGGGAGCAATTGCCGATGGTGCCACTGTCAGCATCAACGAGTAATCCAGTGATATCACAATGACTTCCAGGAATCAGCTCGGCAGGATCCGTTGCCGGGCTGATTTTCTTTCGTTAAATCAGAATCAGACTGTGTCCCGCTTTACTCTAACGTCTTCAGGTCCATTTGGGCCACGTAGAATCACTCAAGAGACGCTATAGAAAATTGTGATGCGCTCTGGAAAACACCGTGGTCACAAGTCTTAAGAAAGGGGCGTTCGAAATGTACAAACTGGGTTATACCTGTGTATTGCTGAGTTTCATGCTGGTTGGTTGTGGAGGAGGAGGGACTGGTGAAACAGCGCCTGCGAATCAGGAAACGCCACCGGCTCAGGATTTATCTGCCGTCAAAACGAGTCTGAACGCGATTGCCGAAACGGGAGTCGTCGACAGCAGCTTCTTTGGAATTCCAGAAAGCCTGGAACAGGCCGGCAAGCCGGAGTTGGCTGAAGAGGCGAAAAAACTGGGTTCCATGACGAATCCCAATCAGGTGAAAGATGCCGCCAAAAAGCTGGCAGACAAGCTTTAAATCAAACTCGGCTATATTTCCAGTACCATGCAAGACACCTTCAGTCACGCTCGATTGAAGGTGTCTTTTTTATTTCCAGATGCCAGCGCATGAAAAAAGGGAGTCGATCTGTGACCGACTCCCTTTTGTTTTTCTCTTGCTGAAAGCTTAGACTTTGGGTTCCCAGCCTGGTTCGTATTCACGAGTCCAGAAGGTCATGGCTTCTTCGTCATTCTGAATATGGCCGTTGGAGGGATCGCAGGTCATCGTACGACCGGTACGGTGTGCGATGTTTCCAATGTGGCAGAGCAGGGTGCTCTTGTGTCCGATTTCGATTTCGGCATTCAGATTGAGCGGCTCATTGTTGCGGATGGCATCAATGAAGTTCTGAGCGTGTTCGCTCATGCCCTGTCCGCCGCTTGTGTTTTCGATCTCTTTGTCCTTGGCATCCAGAATACGATAACCGCCGGAGGTACCAACGATTAATGTCCCCTTGCTGCCGAAGAAGGTCACGAAGTCGTTTTTGTGGCGATTGCAGCTGGTTCCCTGCCAGGTGATCTGTTTGCCGCCATCAAATTCGTAAGCGACGACCTGGGTATCCGGTGTCTGCTGATCGTCGTCGTAGGCGTAACGACCGCCGCTGGAAACAACGCGGGTAGGATAATCGACATCCAGACCCCAGCGGCAGATATCCAGTGAGTGCACACCGTTGTTGCCCAGTTCACCGTTGCCATACTTCCAGAACCAGTGCCAGTTGTAGTGGATCAGGTTATCCACGTATTTCTGACGGGGAGCAGGGCCCTGCCAGAGATCGTAATTCAGATCGCTGGGAACAGCCGCTGGTTTACCGGTTCCAATGGGACCGCGGGCGCTTTCATAAAAGGCGCGTGCGAGGTAGACATCGCCGATCACTCCCTCTTTGACTTTCTGAATCCCTTCCTGAATGGATTCGCTGCTGCGGCGCTGGCTGCCCATTTGAACCGCTTTTTTATTTTTGCGGGCGGCGGCGACCATCATTTCGCCTTCTTTGGGGTTGTGGCTGCAGGGTTTTTCGACATACACGTTTTTGCCGGCTGAGCAACCCAGAATCGTCGCGGGGGAATGCCAGTGGTTAGGGGCAGCGACGATCAGTGCGTCCACTTCTTTGTCGTCCAGGATCTTGCGGAAATCGCCGATGGCCTGAGGGGCTTTTTTAGTCGCTTTTTCCACCGTTTTTGCGGCGTTGGCAGCGCGGGTATCGTCTGTGTCACAGACATATTTGATTTCGACGCCATCCAGGGCACCAAAGGTTTTCGCTAACGCAAGACCGCGCTGCATCCCCATGATGCCGATGGTGACTTTTTTGCTGGGGGCATTATTGGCGGCGGAAAGAATGGCCGGTGCCGCAAAGCTGGCAGCTGTGGCTGCTGCCGCTGATTGACCAAGAAAAGTGCGACGATTAACCGAATCGGACATAGTCTGGTTCTCCGTTGATATGGGAGTGAAAGCATAGCAGGATGAATTTTAAAACAACCTGCATTCTAATGGGTTTTGCAGGCAATGAACACGGTAAAATCTGGTTCGCGGGTATTTAATTAAAAAAACTAACAATGTATTCTTATCCGCTACCGGTCATTGTATTAAGGCAGAATCGATCAGGCTTTTCTGATGTAATGGGCAGCAAAACTGCGGATATTCTGGCCGTTGAGAACGTGGAACATTCTCAGTTGCTGGATGGTTTCCTGGCTGAAGCGTCCCAGCGGAACGTGGATTAGTTTTTTCTGATAACGTTTTGCCAGTCTCCGCCAGCCGACACCGGGAGGGGCTGCACTCAGCAGGGCGATATGTGGTTCCTGGCTGTAGTGGCAGGCAGCGACCAGCAGTCGTTCTTCGAGTGTATCGACAAAGTCGAACTGAATCTCATTCCAGATGTCGTGTACGTGCCGGGGTGGGAACAGGAACAGGGCACCGCCATAGGTTGCCATTCCGATACCCGGCCCGACCATGTCTTTGCGATAGTCGGTGGC
>NZ_CAXAVM010000073.1:0-33752 GCF_963972345.1 uncultured Gimesia sp.
CAAGGAAATCCCCCCCTGCAAAGTCAACCTGTCAGGCACATGTTCAGAGCTAAAACTCCAGCTCCTCAACAGCCCTGAGTTCACACTCCCTACTCAAGGTCAGAAGCTGAGCGAAATGATCGTGAGTGAGGGAACAGGAACCTGGCAGGGACCGCTTTCCCTGGAAATGGATCAGCGCAAACCAGTGGAAGTGAAACGTATCGATACTAAGACTAAGTCTCCCACTGCAACGCTTCAGGTAAAAGCAGCAGCTTCCACTCGATTCGACCTGACACTACCGGGAAAAACAGAAGTGAAATTCGTTTCTCCCGCTGGTAAAGCCACGAGGCAAATCCAGATTTCGCCATTCAAGTCAGTGATTTGGACAGCAAAGTTTCCACACTCGGAAACGCCGAAAGAACCTGGTATGGAAATCTTTCCGTCTGCAACGGAACTTGTATGCGAGACGGATTCAAACAAACCCCTGACATTTGACCTAGAAAGACAAGTCCGGTTGTATCCCGGTAAAACACAACATGAAGGAGATCCCATCTCTGTTAAATTCCAGCCACAGAAGATAAATACTGCCGCTCCCCAGATCGAACTGTTTTGGAATGCCACAGAAGTCACTTTTTTAGATAATCGCCGTCTGCAGATCTCCCCCGCATCGATCACGTTGAAAGACATTCAACTATCTGCATTCTCGCTTGATAGTCAACCACAGTCTGACATGATTGGGCAGGACAATCAGCTTCTTATCTTGGAACCATCCGACTTGAAAAAAACCAATCTGAGTCTCGCAATTGTAAAACTGACTGAAAAAGGGATGCACATCGAGATTTCAGGGACGGCCCAGTCATGCAGACTGGCAACCGGATCTGGTGACAATCAATTGTGTCCGAATTCCCTCGAACGGGTCCGAACCGACTCCACATCACAAAAACATGTTGGCGATTATCTCATCGCAGTATGGTGGATCGACTCCTTCTCGGAGAACATCATTTTTTCAATCGTCTTCTTTTGCGCGGGAGTCCTTTTGACATGGCTCGGCTTAAAACCGAAATCTGAATAATGTTAGTACTTTTGATTATCTTACCGGAGAGAAATATGAAACATTTTGTGAATCTTACTCCCCAAGCGTTGTGGAGACAGATGCTCCTTGCGGCCTGTCTGCTCGCCCTGTTTTTTCCCACAGGCGCTGCAGCACAAGATGACAATGCAGCCCCGTTACACGGATATGAAGTGCGAGGTCTGAAACTAGATGCAGAAAAACCGCTCTGGGTCGTGGTGACAGGCGCCGGGATGGACAAGGTAAAAGTCAATATCCGCAGTTCTTCAGAAAAACAGGATTTGTTCAAAGGGAGAGACATCTTTAACAATTACACCGACTTTAAAATGGTAGGATTCAATCAGACGAATTTTCGAGTCCTGCAAGCAGAATCGATACCACCTCAAATCACCACCCAGCCGGTCGACTTGCAGATCTCGGCGACAGACCGCAAAGGCGCGCCTGCCCGCATCGACCAAGTCGGCACGTCAAACAATTCCGGAGAGTTTTTAAAAGCACTGACATCGGGAAAGCTTGGACGGGATCAGGTGATTGCCATCCCCCGACGATGTTATGCGGATAAGGCAGACGCGATCCTGACCAACGTCTATACAGAGCATCCCGCCTGCGCACTTTTAAAAATTTATAATGAGGAAGGGAAGCCTGTCCCATCCAAACAGGGCTCACGTTTTCTCAGACTACGACCAGACGTGATACACTGGAAGGAACACAAGCAAGTCTCATCCGGCATCTATCAGGCGCGCGTCCTTCTGTGGTACGCTGGCACTGCGGGAGAATGCAATATGAAATCGACAGACAGCGATCCTGATTTCGTGCTCTACTCCGAATTTCAGATACTCACTCCCCCTTAAGCTGGCTGATCTTGTTGATGCATCAGATTGCGCTTGACACATTTTCAAGCCGCTGCCGAAACACATGATGCCGGCGAGTTCCATTGGCGGATCACATAACCTACAAGGCTGGCCGGCAGACCTGTTAGTTCGGAAGGTATGCCAGACAGCGTCATATCGTCGAACTAAACAAGTTTCTTCAGACAGAATCTTCGGTTAAGTGATTAAATCGTTCGCGAATCTCATCAATTCGCAAATGCACCAAAAAAGCACCCATTTAGCTAACACGTTATCTCGGTCACAGGAGTCTGTGTCTAATCTACAGAAAAAACTCATGCTGGATTTGAGATCACGGCGGCATCAGACCACTGGTGACTCAGAGTCAGATTCTTAATTTTAAATATTAACTCAATGGTTCCTGACAGCCGTTCTCTGTCCAATACCTCGGTCCAGTTTCAAAAAGACAGATCGGTCGTCTCGATCAGGCTGCTACCAGTTCATTTGTTATCCGCTATTCGCTATACTGTACTGGCAGAGAATCAACGTTTGGATAAACTACTGGAAAAGTATGAAGACATAAGGGCCAACAGTGGATAAGCTGCGTGAAAGACACCAACAACTGGATGAGCATTTCAGTAGAAACTCACTTGACGGAGGCAACGGACCAGCCTGCCGCTTTTTGATTGACCACGAAGTTGACGTTCAAGAGTTGGTATCAATCCGAGAGTTGGTGCTGCGCGGCCTCCGCAGTTGCTCTCTCAGTTCGTTTGATTGGCAGACGGCGTATCTACCTTTGCTCATATGCGCGGTGGAAGTCGGCTACGGATACGAAGGCAATGGGACAGACTTTTGGCCTAGGCTTAGTGAGACGCTTGGATCTGAATTCGACACAGAGGATCGCAAGCGGATTTCTCAGTGGTTCGCTCATGCAAGTTCTAATTATGGTGCTGTTGCGCCCGGAAACAGTCAGTGGGAAAAGGCCTTTCGCCACATCGCTTGGCCAATTACGCATGCAGTCGCCGCGAAAGACATCCGCCAGCCGTTCGCGGATTGCTTACAAAGATTCCGCCATGATGTACTAAGCGAATCAGTAAAAGATGACACCATTGTCAACGAATTATCGCAGATCCTAACGCCAGTCGGATCTCGTCGTTTTCGAACATGGTTAGAACGGCCGGAAATTGTGGCTGGTATCGTTCGAGATTTGCTTGGAGGCAAGCAACTAAATGAAGCCGAATTGTTCTCGAAACACTTTCGGGATCGGCTTATCGAAGATCTTCGTAGCGAACCGGATATCCGTCGCGCCGTTCGGCAGATAGAAACAAATCGTGTGAGGAACCTTAAGAGAGTATCAGACAAGAGTGATTATGAGAACCAGTCACATCTTAGGTTTGGTAGTTTCTTTCTTTGTCATGGCGAGCATGGCTGTTTGGAGCTATGTGGCGAAATGCCAGAACTATCAAAGGCTGTTCAGCGTGCGCTCAAAACAGTTCGGCGTCGTTGGAAAGTTCGACCGTGGGGATTTCCGGGGGCGTCACCAATACCAGGGGACTGCTTGCGTTCAATCTGTGGACACTTTCACGTCAGTTTCAGTTACGCGGCTAGAGCTAATTCGGGCACGCCGTTTTTTACAGAGATTGAAGAACAGAAAGTTGATAAAGAAGCTCAGCGATGGCTGGAGAGCGTTCGTTTCCCTGCGGCAGAAATGTTGGCCTTTCCGCCGATACAACCCGGTGACGACAGTTCGCATTGCATCAGCGGGCGAACTCCACATAACGGAAAGATCTGGGTGCTTTCACGGCAAGGTGAAATCGAGGTAAAACGATCTAAGAACAACGGGTTGTACTGTCGCGAAGTTGGCTTAGTTGATGGAGGCGAGGTTCACGAGTTTGATGCGGATGATCCGGAGGTGCGTGAGTGGCTTGGTTGGCCGGGAACTTCATCAATCACAAAGGTCGCCCCGTTGTGCTTTACGTGGCTTCGCCCGTCGTCTGTCTCAATCGAGTCAGTTGATTACCCGATTTATACAACCGATGATGAAGTTGGCATCTCGGTCTTGGGCGAGGAGCCTTTAACTTTGGTTCTGCGAGAAGGTTCGAAAGAAGTCACGCGTGAATTGGTCACTGAAGTGGCGACTTTGGGGATTGAAAAAAAAGGCAGCTACAGCTTGACGGTTCTGCGAGGGGAGCAGGAAGTCGATTCATTCAGTTTCGGGATCTTGGATGATTCAGGGGACGGCTTTATCGAATCCGACCCCGAGTCCCCATGGCATGCGATGTTATCTCATGTTGATGCGGGAGAGACGGAGTTGTCTCGCAGCGATTTGTTCAACCACCATTTGAATTTGGATATCAGCGGAGACCGTGGAATCGAGAATATCTCTGCGAAGTTGTCGTTATCTCCGAGTGAAGCAACGGCGAGCATTTCTTTAGATCGAATCCCGACGCGGTTGGCTACTAACCATCCAATTTGGAATCAACTGATTAAAGCAGTGCCGGGGTCAGTACTGAAGTCACCATGTGACCTAACTCTGTCGGTCGAAATCGAGGGTATGTCGAAAAAATCGTGGCGACTGGAAACTGAGCTGCAAGAACTTTGGTGGGAAGATGGCGAAAATAATCTGCCGATCGCGGTCAATGATAGCAGCTCGTTCAACGTGCAGCACTATTGCTTGCTTGAGAACAGGGTTATCGACAAACCAAACGAAGGTGATCCCTTTCTTTCGGTGGCTTTGGATAGCAACGACAATGAGTTTCACTTTGACGCAAGGATTGGCTTGCTGGGCGATACGATACTCTTTCGAACCCTTCGGCCGCCAAGACGGTTCCTTCGTCAAATGGATGACATTGGAGACTGTTCGGGGGTGCGTTCGATTACGCAGCGGTATTTACAAATCTCGTCAGCCAGCAGTTCTTCATTAATTGCCGAAATCAACCGCGTTCGAGCTGCCGATACATTAAGATCATGGGTCTTACGCTGCTTGTGCGGGTCAAATTGGTTTTATAAACACCAAGAGATGAGGCATCTTGAATCCTCCAACCCGGCTGAGATTTGGTGGATGTGTCAATCCACACAAAAAGACTTGCTTCAACCTCCAAGTGAGGAAGAACGACATCTGCCAGAAATGCTACCTGCGTTGGTGCTTACGGAGTTTGCCGAAGTTTTACCGGAGCAGTGGTGGGATGGCACGGTGGCTGAAGTCGACGGCGATGGCGCGATTCCACTTGATTCGATGTATCAGCATTTGATTGAAGATGATTCCGTGTTTGTCGATGCAGAATCACTTACCCGATCACTCTGCCTAGCCAACGAACAATTATGCGGCGCGGACCTAGCAGATTTGATCATTCCGGTTAGCGGTGGAGATGAACTACTCGGTTGGCGAATCACAGGTATGACTATCAGTGATCTAGCTACCGAGTTGCATTCGTGGATTCGTCGTCATTTGGGGCGAGGCCGAGGCCGACAAAGTTGGATACCCAGCGAGCTTAGTATCTACCTCAATATGCTCCTCTATCCTGAACGACTTCGGAAACAAGCGTGGGAAACGGTTTTAGAAAAGTTACTACATGATCGTAGCGTTGCTCGGGCAGGTGCATTCATTGCTTGGCGGGTTCAGCAGAATGCGAGACTCGAAAAGTGAACGTGCGAACTGGAATATTATTCTCATGACTGAAATCGAAAAGTTCGAATTGTTAATGCACGGCGTGCAAGCGTTAAGACGACATGTGGAGTATCTTGCATGTCCGATCAGTGGGGCATCGGGCATCCGAGCCCAGTTTTATCCACATCAGGTTCAGAATGTGCAAAGGATTCTGTCGTCTACTCGTATCCATCATTTGATCGCAGATGAAGTTGGGATGGGAAAGACCATCCAGGCGTTGATGATAGCAAATGCTTTACGTTTGCAAGCCGGAAAGCTGCGTGTGCGTATCGTTGTCCCTCGAACAGAATTGAAGAATCAATGGATAGATGAAATTGCTTGGAGAGCACAATGTATTGCAGAATTGGGGAATGAAACCGTCGGCGATGACTGGTTCCATGTCATCGATGATACTGAAATCAGCAAACCTTCTGAGGCGCTTGCCACCGATCAATTTGATCTTCTGATTTTGGACGAACCACAGAGTTTAAAGCAGGACACGCTCCGCTTTGTTGCTTCTAATTCGACAGACTTCACTTACTTGTTGCTACTTACCGCGTCACCGAACCTTCGCGATATGCGTCGATTTCTCGAATTACTACAAATCCTAGAACCAGATCGAATCGAGCGGGCAAGACGTGATGCCGATGACGGTTTGCTGCATGAAGACCTCGATTGGTCGCGTAGTCGAATTGGTGACCTTCATGACAAGGCGCTGGGACTTGTATACGATATGTTCATGCGGCATACTCTCGAGGTTGTAAACGGTCGACTGGAGACGAACATCAAACCTTGCGGTGTATCCGAGACGTACCAATCATTCGCAGAATATCGACGCATTCGTATTCTTGCGGAGACTCGATGGCAATACCGCAACGTGCTGCGTTCCTATCGCACCGATTTTCCTGATCATTTGCCACGTCGGCGTCTCAAAAGAATAGTCATCGAGGCAACATCCGCCGAACGAGATCGAATGCAAGCTTCTTTAAAATATGTTGGTGTTTTTTTGCAGAACCATCTGGAACCTCAACATCGGCGGGCCGCATCTGCCCTTTTACAACGAACCTCTTTAGGCGGCCAGAGCCTGCAAAATCGCCTAATCCAATTGAGGCGGGGCGAAACAGAAGATGAATCACAACTCCAGATGGTTAGCGAATTGTCTCGACGTGAATATGCAGACTCGCGTTTGGATTGCATGGTCGATTGGCTGGTTCGATTTTGGCAAGACGATCCAACGCGAAAGGTCGTTATTGCCGCAGAAGACAATGCGACAGTTCAAGAGTTGAGCGACGAGCTTACTTGGAGAATTCCTACAGTGGGATCACGAAGAAACCGAATCGAATTGAAAACAGTGTTGGCGAAAGATGAACGCATAGGAGATCTATCGGTTGACGAGACACTGGATTCGCAAACACTTCGCAACTTTGCCAATTCAAGTCTGCGTTCCTTTGAGGAGTCAGACGACCAGCTATTGATCGCTCACAACGTGTACCGGCAGTCGTATAATCTGCAAGCTGCGGACGCTTTAGTCTTCTACGCTTTGCCCTGGAAGCCTGAAGACGTCGACCAATGGATTGGCCGCGTAGATCGACTGGGACGGGATTTTGTTGATCCCGAACGACCGAATAGCCGCCCTAAACCTGTCCACATCTTGGTTTTGCATCGCCGAGGAGATCCAACTATCGGGGTTCAGGAAGTTTTGGATGAATACAGAATATTTGAGACTGCAATTGACCCCGAGCGTCGCCTGCTGGAACAGATATCATATGACATCGAATCTAGGACGCTACCAGCTTTATCAGAATCAAACAATATATTATACCCGTTAGAATTTGACTTAGGTGATGAACAAGATGATGTGACGAATCCAATTCGACCGAGCGGCTCAAAGGAAACCGCTGCTCCGTCAGGATCGCCATGGACAGTCCCGCATGCCGTGGAACTTCACTTCCAAGTTTCTCGGAGATTCAATATAGGGCCTGTTCTTTGTCAGACTCGTCCACTTGGTTATGTCACATCACCAAGCGAAGAGGCATTGGCACGCTGGATCAGACTGCTACGCAATCACAAATGGATTAATGTCTCCACATTTCCTGGAAAGAAGCAAGAGGGAGGGCGCCGAGGTCTAACGTTTTATACCCTCGGTCAAGACAAATCAGTCAATATTAAGTTGGATTCCGTTCAAGACAAAAATCATCCCTTTCCACCATTTTTCATCGCCCGCGGTAACATTCAGCGACCTCCTCGGACAAAAGTAAAGACTGGTAAAGATCGGGACGGTAATCCTCGACGCGAGGTTCTTCAGTTTTTGTCTTTCGGTTCAAGAGTTCATCAAGATCTTGTGGAGACCTTTTGCACTGCCGGCAGGACTGATCAGCCTTTCGGAATCAAGATTTATGCACTAGGCAAACGTCATTATCCAAATGGAACTGACCTTACCCGAGGTACCTACCTCTGCGGAGTTGGCTATATTGACCCTGCTTTTTACTATGATGGTTTTGATGTGAATCAGCATCTCCTCGCGGATACCGCGCCTGCCATCGGGACGTTACAGGGGGCAATAAGATCAAGAACTGCCAAGAAACTTTATGCCGGCCTTTGTTCAGACGCCCGGTTCATTCGTATACAGCGAACAGCATTTTTAAATTGCTTGGCTTGGCGATGGGAACCAGGAAAACCTGTGGAACCATGCGACAAACAAGTTGCTGCGGATCTTTGGAGAGCCAATTGGCGCAAGGATGAACGGCCTTACGCGGAACGAAAGTCGTTGTCGAGCAACTACTTAAAAAATCTGCCCCCTTCCTGTGTCACTAAGATCCTGGACAGCACGAAAGCTCACTGGGCCTCCGGCATGGAAAGCTTCGAAGAAGCGATCGCAGAGCGGCAAGAAATCCTACTAATAGAAATGCATGATCGATTGTGGGTATTAGAGGCCGCAATCGAAGAGATCGAGAAAGAGATTAATCGACGAAATAATGATGCGTCTGATGCCAACCTTCAGGCCATCACCAATAATTATCAGCCTCGGATGAAGCGTCTTCAGGAGGAGTGCGAACTGACAAAGCGCAGCTACGAGATTCGAATAGCGATGCTGCAAAAGAGTTTGAAACATCTCCAATCTCCAGATAAATCGACCGTCCAGTTGCAATGTACGGCGGTCATTGAAATGGAATACGATCCCATACCACTGCCGGAAGAAAATGACACGGAGGCGCAAGCTAGTCAGACTGAAAGCGAGTTAGCTGGCATTACCCAACCGGAGATTCGCAAATGACGTTCATTCCCTAGAACCCCAGTAAGAAAGCGCTTCTGCATCATGTACACTGAACTTGAGTCTATCCGAAAGCGGTTGCTTGCCTATATCGAATCGGCGTATCACCTTTCCAATCCGCACCTGGTGCAGTTGCGGCGTGAGCTGCTGGAACAGCCAGAGGTGCTTTGCCATGCACCATTCATTGAAAGTTCGGCTCGTTACAAAGCTGGCAAACCGTACGACGAGCTCAACATCCCAAGCGAGGCAGCGCAGTTGCTCACATACTTAGCGACCGAGGAAGGCGGCCGGGTCGTGTTTCCACAGCCCCATCAACACCAAGCCGACGCATTGGAAGCAGTTTTAGATGACGATTTACACCACACGATCGTGACAACAGGAACGGGGTCTGGAAAGACGGAAACCTTTCTGCTGCCAATTGTCGGTAGATTGGCTGGTGAGGCGGCATCTTCGTCAGGCTCGTTTCAAACCCGCGCAGTTCGAACGTTGCTACTATATCCAATGAACGCACTAGTCAACGATCAGCTTTCTCGCTTGAGGCGTCTATTTGGTTCCCCCACCACTCGTGACTGGTTCAAGCAATGCGGCGGCCGGCCGGCGAAGTTTGGACGCTACACTAGCCGGACTCCGTTCCCCGGTGTCATTCCAGATGACAACAGACGCCTATCGCAAAAGCTCGGCGGGCTACAGTTTTTTGTGAACTTGGAACGGCGGGCTGGTGATGGCGATTCACAAGCCAAAGACTTACTCGACTCAATGCGTGTGATGGGCAAGTGGCCGACCAAAGATGTCGGCAACCAACCAGGATTGGCAGGATGGTTGGGTGTGAGTGGACCGTGGAAGGATCCCAATGGGAACTTACGACGCGCGATCGAAAGACCTGACGATACCGAGCTGCTCACCCGCCATGAGATCCAAGTGGCTCCTCCGGACCTGTTGGTGACGAACTATTCGATGTTGGAATACATGATGCTGCGACCGATCGAACGGTCGATTTTTCAGCAGACCCGAGACTACTTTGTCGCCAATCCGAACGAACGTTTTATTCTCGTACTCGACGAAGCACACCTGTATCGCGGTGCTCAAGGGACCGAGGTTGCGATGTTGATTCGTCGATTACGTCACCGTCTTGACCTATCTGCACAGCAGTTTCAAGTCATCACGACCAGTGCATCATTCGAAGATGGAGAACAGGCGACAACGTTTGCGGCCGGGCTGACTGGGACAGAGAGCGAGCGTTTTGTTTGGATCAATGGTGACAA
Source organism: uncultured Gimesia sp. (assembly GCF_963972345.1). Classification (NCBI taxonomy): domain Bacteria; kingdom Pseudomonadati; phylum Planctomycetota; class Planctomycetia; order Planctomycetales; family Planctomycetaceae; genus Gimesia; species uncultured Gimesia sp. Next base: position 10,055 of record NZ_CAXAVM010000073.1, read on the forward strand.
AGAGTCGAAGGTTCCATCGCAAGCCGGTGACAAAGATTTGGCGGACGCACTGGCGAAGATTCCGCTGACGGGGCTTCTCGCCGAGGATGCAAAAACACGTTTCAAATCGATCGTGTCGTTATTAAATCTCTCCAGCCGCCCTATCACGGCTGCGAAATATATAATCATTTCGAAGGGGAATGAAGCAGGGAAAGCACGTTGCCGAGTCACCGTCCTCGGAATGGTCGAAGGTGGCGGGTTTGTCGAAGAGACGATGCAGATCGGTAACGGTAGAGAGAAGGAAACCGAGAACGCGTTTCTTTCAGTCGTCTCATTGGATTGTTCCGACCCGGTCGCTGAAATTTCAGCATGTCGAACTCAAGGCCACGTCGAGTGCATGACAGCCAATGATGCCGTAGTTTCGACTGAAAAGAGCGTCCATTTTGGACTGTCCCGAATTCTTTACGACATTCTGGTTGATTTCGGGGTGACCGGTCGGCTTATTAATCTGACATCTTCCACTCTGTGCAATGATGACCTAGAAACGAAGGCGGAACTGGGGGCGCAAGAAATCCGGCGTTTAGCCTCAAGGCTGTTCCCGGACAGCTCGCCACAACAGGCTCAAGTAGCCACAGATATTCTGGTCGAAGCGGCCTCAATGTCTCGTAACAAACCCGGTGACACGCCGTTATTGGCCGCACGAGTCCATCGTTTTTTTCGCGGCATCCCTGGCATCTGGGCGTGCAGCGATCCGGAGTGCTCAGCGCTACCAGATGAGCAGCGAGGACAAGGCGTTACCGGAAAACTCTACGTGCAACCCCGACGAGAGTGCGAGTGCGGCAGACGTGTATTTGAACTTTTGGCTTGCCGCAACTGCGGAACCGCAATGTTTCAGGCGTATACACAAAGCGTACGAAGGCCAACTTATTTGTGGACCGAAGATGTCGGCGAAGTGGATGATTCTATGGATACGGTCGTTCCCATTCACCTGTGTTTGGACGATCCAGAGGAAGTTGAATCACAGGATGATGATTCGCAGTCCACGCGAGAGATGTATCTGGAACCAATCACGGGACGTCTGTTTCAGAACGATGTTGACTCTGGATCTGCTCGTCAGGTCTATATCCCGGCGGAAGCCCCGGCTGGCAATCGCAAGGCGGGCATGTTCGAGAAATGCCCGAAATGTAATGATCGATTTTCAGGAATCTCAAACATGGCAACCAAGGGCGATGAGCCCTTCCAACACCTTGTGTCTGCGCAATTGATGTCACAGCCACCAATACCCGGTAACGAAACTCCGCTACAGGGGCGAAAACTTCTAGTGTTTTCCGATGGACGGCAGCCGGCTTCCCGACTAGCCGGCAAGTTGAAATCGAACTCGTTACGTGATGCAGTCCGGCCTCTACTAATTCATGGCTTGCGATATGTCGCAGATCGCTGGTTCGATGGCGATACTCGCAATGTTGCGATCGAGCATGTTTATCTCGCGTTGCTTTGCGGTGCTCACGAACAAGGCGTGGAGTTACGCCCACAACTCAAAGACACGGAACAGCAGTCATTTCAACAAGACCTAAAACTAGCCAAATCGCTCTACCTCTCAAAGACGGCAAAGCTTAAGGCGTTTGAAGAGGAATCGGCTAAGATTGCCGAACGAACGCCAGCCGACATTTTAATCTCGCTCTACGAGGTGTTATTTAATCCCCTTTCAGGTCTTCACAGTTTGGCGATCGGATGTTTGACACCGTTGCTATCTGACTATCTGAAAGAGAGTATGACTGAATTACCGGCTCCTGAAACTCCTGAGTCGATCGGATCCGATGACGACCGGCGGAGTGGCTTGTTGGAATTCTGGCTGTCAAGGATGGCAAGAGAGCGCGCCGTTCGGCTAACTGGAACACCGGCCGATTGGATCGGTAACAAAGAAAGCGGCATTCGATTGAGAGTTACTGCAGGACGCTTTCAGAAGCTAATGGAGCCACGTATTGGAGCTGCTTTCTATCGGCAGCAGCTCGCTGGCGGTCAACAAGGTGATGGACCTTGGGCTCGTTTCTTTCAAGAGCGGCTTGGGACCAACAACCGTGCCGACGGATATCTCGTCGACCCGAAACGAGTTGCGATTGATCTCGACTTCAAAGACTGGGTTCGCTGCGACGTTTGCACGTTCGCGATCCCAAACCATCCGTTTTATCTAAATATATGTCCCGAGTGCGGTAGCGTCGATTCGCTGCAATCCCTTTTTTCCGGAAACAAAACGCTAGACGATGTCTTTTTAACTCGGAAGGGTTTCTTCCGAAAAGACCTCGACCAGAATTCAGGTAAGCTTCGTCCTTTTGTTGCTGAAGAGCACACCGCAGCTATAGGAGCCATCGACGCCCAAGACGCGTTTTCGCGTGCCGAATGGCATGAGATGCGGTTTCAAGATCTGGACGTCCAGGGGCCTGGTGATGAATCCGGTGGCATCGTCGATATCCTCAGTTGCACGACCACGATGGAGGTGGGGATCGACATTGGTAGTTTGACAGCTGTGTCACTACGCAATGTTCCGCCCAACCGATCAAACTATCAACAACGTGCCGGTCGCGCTGGTCGGCGCGGGGCTTCGCTTTCGACCGTTATCACGTATGCAGACCAAGGGACTCACGATCAACGTTATTTCAAGTATCCGGCGGAAATGATTAGTGGTCCGGTGACCGACCCGGTGCTGAACCTCGAAAACGCGGAAATTGTACGTCGTCACGGCTACGCATTGATCTTAAGCATGTATCAGCGAGAGCGTATTCGCGACGGTCAACAATCGGCTACTAGTTCGAACATCTTCTCGTCATTGGGACGAGTCGAAGACTTCCGTACCGGGGGCGAGGATCAATTCAGTTTCCGTGGGCTGCAGTCTTGGCTAAAAGAAAACGAGGTAAAGATCGATGAGGCAATTCATTCGATCACACCTGACGAATATTTCCAAAGCGAGGAAGCCGAAACCATTAAGGACATCCCACAGCGGTTATTGGCGAGGCTAACGGAGATCGGATGTGACTACAAAGCTCCCGAAGCGGATCAGTCTCCAGAAGAATTGAACGAAGCTGCTTTCAATTGGGCCGAGGATGACGACATCTACGGCGATGATGATCCTGAGGCTTCGATCCAAGCGGACGGTGACAATGCAACGGACTCGGATGTCTCCGAGAGCCCCGATGCTGGTAGACAGACGCTGAATCTACTTGATCGTCTATTCGAAACTGCAACGCTTCCGTCTTATGCCTTTCCGACCGACGTGGTCAGCATGACCGTATTTGACCGCAATCGGTCAACAGCACATCGCAGCGTCATCAAGTACGCTCCACAACGTGGGCTCAATCAGGCTTTGTCCAGTTACGCACCTGGTCGCGAAGTTTTTATTGATGGCAAGCGTCACTATTCGTTCGCAATCTACAGTCCAATGAGGGGCGAGCGTGACAAGGCGTGGGAAAAACGCAAGCTGTATTTCGAATGTGATCGCTGTGGCTACGCGAAACTCGAAGATCCCGGTGGGATCTATCGCGAACTCGAAGTTCTTGATTGCCCATCCTGTAATCAGCCAGCGGGTTTGGGGCCAGCGATCTATTGGATCGAACCACCGGGCTTTGCTCATCCAGTCGACATGGACGAGGAATTGGCGGTTGATCAGCCGCCAGATTACACTCGCCCCACCCAAGCCAAATTGAATGCCCCCTTTCATGATGGAGATTCGGTTGGTAAGACATTTAAGTATGGTGAGCGCAGCTTCACGCTTTGGAAAAAGAAGGAAGAGCTGTTTCTAACCAACCGCGGTAGTGAAGATCTGAAAAATAGAGGTTTTGTTTACTGCTTGTATTGCGGCCGGATCGAACCCAAGGGTTGGCATGACCCAGATCGCTCATACTTGAATAATCAAGCTAACCACCCAAAACCCTATCCCAACCACCGTGATCGTCCAACCTGTAAAGGTTTTACTCAAATCGTCAGTCTGGGAACCAAGTTTATTTCTGACGTGGCGTTATTCCGTCTTCAGATGGGTAGTGATGTGTTGTTGCCCCCGGGATCGACGCTCGCCAAGGTAACTCTGACAACGATTGCTCAAGCACTTGCGATTTGCGCGTCGGAAAAGCTGGAAATTGATCGGGCAACCATCGGAGCTGAATACCGCGCCGCGCAGACCGATCGCGGACACAGTGGAGCCGAAGTTGATGTTTATCTGTACGATACGACACCCGGCGGTGCGGGATTTGTTAAAGCGGCCGTCAGTAACCCGGAATCGATTTTGCGGCAGGCCATCGACCTATTGGAGGGGTGTGACTGTGAATCGTCCTGTTACAAGTGCCTTCGCTCCTACAACAATCGTTTTCTGCACCAAGATCTCGATCGTGAACTTGGATCATCGCTACTGAAACATGTACTTAACGATGCAGAGCGACCACGTCTCGACAAGCAGACCGAACAACGACTGCTGACTATGATTGCTACTGATCTGCGTGACATGGATCACAAAGTCGAGCAACATGACGGCTACTTGACCGTGAAGTCCCTCGGGGATCGTCGAATCGTTTTGTCTCACGCTTTATTACACAAAACTCCCGGTACGGCGGAAGCGAAGGCTGCTTATAACGCAGGCCGAAATAACGCGGCACCTATCGACCATCTGCGAGTTAAGCGAGCGTTACCGTCGGCGATTGAGATGTGTGTCAGCTCGGTAGGTGAACGGCCTGCCGCTGACGCAGAGTTGCCAGCAGGATTAAAACGCGCTGACAAAGGGATACCTTTGTACTTATTCGAAGCCCTCGCTGATGATGCGGCCATTAAACCGAGCTTGGTCGACATTTCTATTACGGGATTCGACCGGTCCGATGTTTTTCTTCTTGAAATTGACGGACCGCAACTAGAACGGGGAAGTTTCATAGTTGACGGCCAAAAGATTCCATTGGCCTCCGGTACTGTTCTGGTGTTCGAGCGGATAACTGAGAAAGCTAATAGAGACAAGCATGATGGGCGGCTGCGTTTGATTCGATCTTCAACAAATGCTTTCAAGGCCACAAAACAAAAAACGACGTTTGCTATGTGCAAGTGGGCAGAATTCGACGGTCGAATCTCCGTACGCTTGCAGTACCAATCAACAAATTCGCGAGCAACCCCTCAAAAGGTGTCTCCCGAGACTTTGACTATCATCGGGAAACCAATTGGCATCATCCGAGGAGGAAAGTATTATGCCGTTAAAATGCTGTAAAATTCCACGAAGACAAAGATTAAGGAAACCCACGCCATGGCATTCATGAAGCCCGACATCAATCCTGACGACATTCCATACGATTCAGAAAGGATCGTCTACCGAGCGTTGAAAGAACAGCTCACCAATGACTTTGTCGTCTTACATTCCTACCCGTGGTTGCGTCCCGACAGGGATGGTGCATTGCGAGAAGGAGAAGTGGACTTCATCGTTTTGCATCAGGAAAAAGGCATGTTGGTCTTGGAAGTCAAAGGCGGTGAGCTTCGCTACAAAAACGCAACTTGGCAGCGTAAAAAACATCACGGCTACGAGGTGATCACCGATCCGTTCAAGCAAGCCCGGTGCAGCATGCACTACTTGGTAGATCGGATCGAGAAGCAATCTGGCGGAGATGTTCGCGGAATCCACTTCAGCTACGGTCACGCCGTCGTTTTCCCGCACGATTATTACAGTGGCGAGATACCACCGGGAGCGGATGAGGCACTCATTCTGTCACGTCGCGACATGGATAGCATAGATCAGGCAATTGAAAGAGCAATGGCAAGCTGGCCCAGACGAGAAAAACCACTGACTAATCATCAGTGGCGTCGGATGGCAACGGCATTGCTTCCCGAATTCAATTTATTTCGACCGATCGTCGGCACGGTCGATGATGTATTCGAGAAGATTCAGGAAATGACGGATGAGCAAATCGAATTACTAGCCGGGTTGTACGACGAAAATGAACGTATTTACGTTACCGGAGTTGCTGGCAGCGGCAAAACACAAATTGCATTTGACCGGTCAGTCGAGTTGGCAAAGTCCAGTCAACTCACCCTCTTTGTATGTTACAACAATCATCTGGCCGAACACTTGCAACGTTGTCTTCGGGAACACCCTGAACATGCGAGATTGAAAAAGTGGCTCAAAATTACAAACTTTCATGGTTTCGCGCGCGAGCTGATCGAAGATGCTGGAATCGGATGGGATCCGCCGAAATCAGCAGAATTACTTGCCAAATTCTTCATCGAAGAGGTACCCGAACTGATGGAACAGGCCGTCATCCTAGCCATGGAAGAAGATGAACAGGTTGAGTACGACGCGATCGTGATAGATGAAGCACAAGACTTTCATTCCCGTTGGTGGGAGGTTCTGCAATGCACTCTGCTCAAAGACGCCGAGAACGGTATTTTGTACGCTTTCGCTGATCCGGTTCAAAAACTCTGGGATTGGGCACCTTCAAATCCACCGGTATCGTTCGCGGCTCGATACACATTGCATCGTAATTGTCGAAACAGTCGCTGGATCGCTCGAACTAGCACTGCGCTCGCCAAAACCGAAGCCAAGTTCTTTCGACGATCACCGCTCGGAAACAAGCCGAAGATAGATACGGTTCCGTCGATCGTATCGATGAAAGGCACCGTGATGAAGGTCGTCGAGCAACTGTTGCATCAGCACGGTCTCCGGCCGTCACAAATAGTCTTGATCGGTCCGAAGAATTTCGAAAACGGATCGCTGGGAGATATACAACAAATCGACGACGTTCCATTGACCGGTGACGTCCGAATATGGCTGCATGGTAATGCACTGCTGGTCACCACCGCTCGTAGTTTTAAAGGACTCGAAGCCGATGCTGTTTTGCTCTACGACTTGGACCGAATCTCGATAGGGTTCTCGACGGTCGATCTTTATGTCGCCTGCACAAGGGCACGGTCACATATCCATTTTTTTGCCACGGGAAAACAGATGATTGCAGAGATCGACAACGCGATCAAAGCAGTGCAGCAAGAGTTCGGGACTTAGGCCAATGAACAATATTAGAATATTCACGCGAAATGAGTTTTCAGACTCTCTTGGGTTTTCGGACCGATCAGAGCCTGCCGTAGAGTCGGCTGTCCCATCACCTTGGGGGGTAGCGCGACTCATACGACGCGAAGTCCGGAGAAAAGCTATCGTGACCCGACGGGAGTTAGGATGCGTAATTGAACCTTTCTTTTCGGCAGCTTCATTCGATGGAGATACAGGGAGAATTATTCAAAAAGTCGCGGACCGGATGGTTGAGGTTGGAGAACTGGCTGATTTGAAGGTAGAGAACCAACGTGGATACTCAGCGATGCCTTCACGGTGGATCAAACTCCAGGAAAATATAGCAGTTCTGTTGGGCACCACTGCTACGGAGACACATCGTTTTTCTCCATTTCATACTAATCAATTTTTACGTCGGTTTCACCCGTCGGATAAGATTATAGCGGATCTCAGCCGGATCGGAGTGAGCGAACAATCGTTTGAGGACTGGTTAGGCAAACCTGAGTGGAAGCAATTTGTCAATCCGTCACAGGAAATCGTTAGCTTAGAAGGGCTGCTTGATTTGTATATCAATCGGTTAGACACTGAGGGAAGTCCGCTGAGCTTGAACACTACCAACATTTTAGCAGTGGATCATCGGCCTGGTGATTTCTTCGGAAGTAAACTCAAACCAAAGAATTCGCGATGGGTATCCTGTAACCAACTAGACGAAGGGATCTACGTCGGGGCACAACTGGGGCAAAACGAGAATCACTGGATACCACTACTTATTCGGATACAAAACGATGCCTGCCGAAGTCTGGAGCTACATTTTCGCAATGACGCAACTGCAAATATAGATTTACGTAATTGGCTTTTAATTGCTCTAGGAGTGAGAAACCAACAAAAAGAAGTCATCATTCTAGATCATGAGGCGAGTAAGTTGCAGTGCACATTTCCTATTCCCTTAGGGATACAGAAGATTCTCTACCTGATAGGCGAACCAACTGAAAAATGGCAACAGTATGTAGTTGTCAATACAGTCTTGACAGGTAGCTTGCTCAGTCGCTGTATCCCAGAAATTCGGGTGCAGTAGATTGCTGCTGCGTCCCTTAGGTAATCAACAGTGATAAAATCATACCGGACTTGAGGTCACGGCGGCCTCAATCCACTGGTGACTCAGAGTCAGATTCTTAATTTTAAATATTAACACAATGGTTTCATATTGTATAGAGGAAATAAAATGCCCGCTTCAATGGGGCCGTCCAATGTTAGGACGGAAAACATTTTCGTATTCGGATTCGTCGGTGTGTGTGTAAGTGCTTCAATGGGGCCGTCCAATGTTAGGACGGAAAACAAATCGAACGGCGCAGATTGAAACGCCGATATAGCTGCTTCAATGGGGCCGTCCAATGTTAGGACGGAAAACCCCAGGGAGCAGCACCTGGCGAGCTGGTCAACCGCCGCTTCAATGGGGCCGTCCAATGTTAGGACGGAAAACGCTGGTCACTGTGAAACTTTCTCGGGCAGGTACGCAGCTTCAATGGGGCCGTCCAATGTTAGGACGGAAAACCTGGTGAGATGTCCGGTACTGCTGCTGTCCAGTTGGCGCTTCAATGGGGCCGTCCAATGTTAGGACGGAAAACCACAGAACCAGTTGACAGCACAGTTTGTTGGCATCCGCTTCAATGGGGCCGTCCAATGTTAGGACGGAAAACTTCCCCACAAAATCAATCTTCAAATCCCTGCCATCATGCTTCAATGGGGCCGTCCAATGTTAGGACGGAAAACGGACGTATTGCATGATTTGATTTTTGGCTCTGGGACCGGCTTCAATGGGGCCGTCCAATGTTAGGACGGAAAACACCGCAAAATAACGAGCAGAAAAGGGCATTAGACGCGCTTCAATGGGGCCGTCCAATGTTAGGACGGAAAACGCGACTCACGACGGCGAAGTCACCGAAATGGGCGAGGCTTCAATGGGGCCGTCCAATGTTAGGACGGAAAACGTGTTGTTCGCTCCATGTGTTACAGCCGTGGTAACACCGGCTTCAATGGGGCCGTCCAATGTTAGGACGGAAAACTCCATTTATAAAGCTGATACAAGACGCATTTATCCGCTTCAATGGGGCCGTCCAATGTTAGGACGGAAAACAAGAAACGCAGCCTGACGGCAGCTCGCCTTCGCTTCCGCTTCAATGGGGCCGTCCAATGTTAGGACGGAAAACTAAGATATCAGTGCCGTATGCCCCACACGCCTTGCGCTTCAATGGGGCCGTCCAATGTTAGGACGGAAAACCACGCATGTGAATGGATGTAAGCAGGAAGCGTTCTGGGCTTCAATGGGGCCGTCCAATGTTAGGACGGAAAACGCCAGACGATCAAAAGTCAAAACGTCACTGTCGGCGCTTCAATGGGGCCGTCCAATGTTAGGACGGAAAACCGGATGGCGAAAAGTAAAAGGTATGGATATTTGTCCTGCTTCAATGGGGCCGTCCAATGTTAGGACGGAAAACGGATCGGATGACACGCCATCCGGCATGGTCAAGATCGCTTCAATGGGGCCGTCCAATGTTAGGACGGAAAACGAAACTACAAAAGGACACTGTTAAGAGCATCGGCGCTTCAATGGGGCCGTCCAATGTTAGGACGGAAAACTATTTTCAAATCGTAAAGTCACACGCCCCCCAATCTATGCTTCAATGGGGCCGTCCAATGTTAGGACGGAAAACACACCACGGTATTGCAGGCTCGTAGCCCTTTTTCCATCGCTTCAATGGGGCCGTCCAATGTTAGGACGGAAAACCTCGCCCATCAATCTCCATTCCGGTGAACTCTACCGCACGCTTCAATGGGGCCGTCCAATGTTAGGACGGAAAACGCAGATGGAAAATGATGATCTGATCAACCTGGTTATAGCTTCAATGGGGCCGTCCAATGTTAGGACGGAAAACAGGAGAAGGTGGAGGAGATACTGAAGGGGATGCGAGGCTTCAATGGGGCCGTCCAATGTTAGGACGGAAAACGAACCGTCTGGACTGTCGGTGGCTTACTTACAGGAAGGCTTCAATGGGGCCGTCCAATGTTAGGACGGAAAACCCCCATCGGCCCTAGCTGTTCAGTAGCTTTTTTGACCAGCTTCAATGGGGCCGTCCAATGTTAGGACGGAAAACGTCTGGATGGAGAACAATGCACCGGGCAGGTTTTCTTGCTTCAATGGGGCCGTCCAATGTTAGGACGGAAAACCAGACAGTTGCTTTTGAGGATGACAGCTATCCAGCAGCTTCAATGGGGCCGTCCAATGTTAGGACGGAAAACTCTGTTGTTCACCCGTTTCATTCTGATAGTGTGTATGCTTCAATGGGGCCGTCCAATGTTAGGACGGAAAACGCACTATCCTGGCGAAAATCTTCCTGGCATGGCTCGCTTCAATGGGGCCGTCCAATGTTAGGACGGAAAACATTTATGAAATCGGATCTACTCGAAATCGGAAACATACGCTTCAATGGGGCCGTCCAATGTTAGGACGGAAAACGTAACAGCGTTGACCCCTTCACGACAAAGAATTCCGCTTCAATGGGGCCGTCCAATGTTAGGACGGAAAACTGCTGCTCCTGCGAACTTTAGCGATCTGGCTATCACTGGCTTCAATGGGGCCGTCCAATGTTAGGACGGAAAACGATGCCTTGGATGTGTCTGCTGATTACCTGTTGGGGCGCTTCAATGGGGCCGTCCAATGTTAGGACGGAAAACATTAGGTCGACGTAGTGCAGGAACACTTTCTGTTGAAGCTTCAATGGGGCCGTCCAATGTTAGGACGGAAAACACATCCCCAGGCAGCGAGGCAGTTCGCAAATCTTGCGCTTCAATGGGGCCGTCCAATGTTAGGACGGAAAACTACAAATATCAAACGGGAGTTGTGCGGATGTCACGCTTCAATGGGGCCGTCCAATGTTAGGACGGAAAACGAAATCGAAGATCTGGAAAACCAGATAGATTGTCTTGCTTCAATGGGGCCGTCCAATGTTAGGACGGAAAACGGCATTCGCGAAACCCGACCCGGTAATTCAGGCCCAGGCTTCAATGGGGCCGTCCAATGTTAGGACGGAAAACCCTGACGAAACCAGATGCATGTTCTTCTTTCACGGCTTGCTTCAATGGGGCCGTCCAATGTTAGGACGGAAAACGTCATCGTAAGGCATCATCGTTGCCCCATGTCCCTGGGCTTCAATGGGGCCGTCCAATGTTAGGACGGAAAACGCCGGTAATCGCAGATGGAATAAATCGGGGAGATGGGCTTCAATGGGGCCGTCCAATGTTAGGACGGAAAACTCCGGTTTACGAGGTTGGTCAATACACTTATCTGTTGCTTCAATGGGGCCGTCCAATGTTAGGACGGAAAACAGCAGTTGTTGGAGGAACTGACAGACGGACTTGAAGAAGCTTCAATGGGGCCGTCCAATGTTAGGACGGAAAACATCATTTGCTTCGGGTGTCGTTCCGCTATCGTATCAGGCTTCAATGGGGCCGTCCAATGTTAGGACGGAAAACGTGAAATAACAACCATTTTAAGACCAGGCCCCCGCGCTTCAATGGGGCCGTCCAATGTTAGGACGGAAAACGATCCACAACGGAACCCACACACGTTCTGCCTTAAATGGCTTCAATGGGGCCGTCCAATGTTAGGACGGAAAACTGTGCTGACTGGAGCAAACACATCAATTTCCAGCAGCTTCAATGGGGCCGTCCAATGTTAGGACGGAAAACTGAGAAATCTGTTACATGGATTTTCAGGAGCAATGCGCTTCAATGGGGCCGTCCAATGTTAGGACGGAAAACTCTCTGATCTCAACAGACATCAGGTTGAAATTTTGTGGCTTCAATGGGGCCGTCCAATGTTAGGACGGAAAACAGATTACACCAGCTATGAGACTGAGCTGGAAACATTGCTTCAATGGGGCCGTCCAATGTTAGGACGGAAAACGCAAGAAGGCGGGTCATCAGCTCGGCTGGCAGTACGCTTCAATGGGGCCGTCCAATGTTAGGACGGAAAACTCACGGTCTACCGGGAGGACAGTGGCGGCGACAAGGTGCTTCAATGGGGCCGTCCAATGTTAGGACGGAAAACGCCGCAATGTTGTGAATCAGTACGACCATGACCCAGCTTCAATGGGGCCGTCCAATGTTAGGACGGAAAACGGCGATTCATACAGAGTTATGTCGCGGGAACCAAAAGAGCTTCAATGGGGCCGTCCAATGTTAGGACGGAAAACAGCAGGACGGTCTGGGTTTATCAGGGCTCCTATTATCGCTTCAATGGGGCCGTCCAATGTTAGGACGGAAAACCCAGTGTTAGATTGGATGGCCGGGCACGTGACTGCCGCTTCAATGGGGCCGTCCAATGTTAGGACGGAAAACGCAGGCTGCAGAGGAACATGGATCCGCGTTGTTTAAGCTTCAATGGGGCCGTCCAATGTTAGGACGGAAAACGAGAAGAGGTAGCGGCGAAATCTGAACTGACATCCCTGCTTCAATGGGGCCGTCCAATGTTAGGACGGAAAACCAACGGCACCTCAATCAACCCAATGTATCTGACCAAGCTTCAATGGGGCCGTCCAATGTTAGGACGGAAAACGAATAACGGTGGTTATAAATCCGACTTCAACAACGGGCAGCTTCAATGGGGCCGTCCAATGTTAGGACGGAAAACAATAAATTCCGCTCGCTTACATACTGTCTTCATCTCTGCTTCAATGGGGCCGTCCAATGTTAGGACGGAAAACTGCCCGGCTTCCAACTTATTGTCAGAACACGGGTTATAAGGTGAATTTCGCGGGGTCGTGAAATTTGCATGGAATTGGCCATTCGTTTTACGATGATAAATCGTTACCTTTTGCCAAAGAACAAGTTATGACCGCGAGGACTACCGGGGGTTTTCGGGGCACTCGACTCCTCGCGACTACAAAATTATAGCAGATCGCTCTTGAGAAGTCACCTTTGAATCACCCCAGAATTCGATGCAATTATCGCCCCGTCCTTCAATCGGACCCAGGTTGACGATCATGATGCGATCTTCACTGTGATTGAGAAGTGGCCAGAGCAATTCTTTTAATGAGTGCAATTCCATTTCAGTGAGTTCAGCCTTGAACACCGAATATTGAACCGCATCTCCATGACCGCACATGATCGGATAGATCTTTCGATAGCGTTTTGGAGAACAAATATCGTAGGAGATAAGGTAGACACTACGCATTATAATGATCCTGTATCGTTTATTCCATTTCCAGTTGTTGCATAATCACCAGAACTATCGTGTCACAAAACTCGGGTATTCCGGAATTTCTCCTGACAGATAACGTGCAAGAAGTCGGGACTGTACTTCCAGAATTCGGCGATAGCTGACTTTGTACCCGAAAATGGGGTGAGTGATCTCCGTTTCCATCCGTCGTTCATAGGCCCCAATCACGCTGTTGCGACCAGCGGAGGTCATTGTGATGGCACCTGCGCGTTGAATAAAGGAATCGGCATTCACTTCACCGTTATTGAAAACCATGAGCGCGGTTGAGTCAGCAATCAGCGGACGGAACTCTTCTGCCAGGTCAAGCGCCAGCGAAGGTCTTCCATAACGGGGTGTATGAAATAATCCTAACATCGGGTCGAAGCCAACCGCTTGCAGAACCACCGTGAGCTCTTTTGTCAGCAGACTGTAAAGAAATGAAAGAACCGCGTTCACAGGATCGCGCGGCGGTCTGCGGTTGCGTCCATCGATGGCGAGTTCTGGATGGTCCGGAAAGAATGTGAAGAACTCGCCAAAATATTCTTTCGCGGCCATACCTTCGATTCCCAGCAGCGATTGTGCCGAATCAATGTCCGCAAGCCGTTTATGATAATCTGCCAGCTTTGCTAAAACCGGGGCCTGTTTATTTTCGATATGTCTCCGTAGCAGTGTGCGACAGTTCTTGATTTTGCCGGCGATCAGCTGACGGGCAACGATCAGTGCACGTTGGCTGTCCTGGGCGGCAGCGTACTGTTGAATGCGCAGTTCGACATTTTTGTGAACGAAACCAGAGGTGATGCTGTGAAACCACCCCCCATAGGAAAAATGGCAGATCGGAATTCCTCTTCGCGAAAGTTCACTGATCGCCTGAGCCGACATGGTGATACTTCCGAAAAGGCACACTTGTGAAATATCGATGAGTCTTACACTGGCTAATTCCTCTTTTTTCAGTTTGATGGTGATTCGCTCCCCCGACTTTCCCACAAAGGCACCTTGCTCTGAAATATAGAGGGGCAAAGCATTGTCTTTCGTGGGGAGCAGACGACGGGGTTGAGTGGGTTTGTCAGTTAACTGAGACTGACCAGGTGTATCACTCTGATTGAGATCCTTCTGATTTGTCAGGGGATCGACCTGTAACAGGTTCAGTTCGTCAGGCAGACAGATCCCAACCAGCGAGCAGCGAGGGCATTTCGGACTATCCTCCAATGGCGGGGGGATAATGCCGGCATCCGCCGTCTCCTTAAACGCTTTAATCAACTGGCGAGTACGCGTGACCAACGCTTCATCAAACGGAATGACAACGCGGCGTTTCGAGGAAATAAAATAGAGAATCCCTGAATCACATTGATAACCCTGGTCGCGAAGAATTAAACCTTGTGCGCATATCTGGACTCGCTCCGGTTCGTAGGCCCCTTCTGGAATATCAGGGGCTTTCCCTCGTTTATAATCAACGGGTGTCGCCACTGCCCCGTCCAGTTCAACAAGATCCAGCTTGCCGATCAGTCCTTCCTGATCGGATGATAGCATGATCGAACGCGCATGGATTTGATCGGAATCTTCCTCTTCATCCTCAGGTACATCGGCTTGCTTATTTTTCGGTGGATTGATTTTCTTTCGATCCGGTTTATCGACAACGCGATGCCCAAAAGAGCCCTGGCGAGTCTCCAGGTTGTCAGCCCATTCACCTTGAACCCATTCGAGATAACCCAACCGTGGGCAGTATGTGAACTCGTTTAGCATCCGTACCGGAAGCAGCGCATCATCTGCTGTTTTACTAAGAGAATGAAGGGAAGCGTTTGTCTGTGAGGGTTGCAATGGAACCGTTGCAGGTGGATTGAGCCCGTGATTCATCTGTGATCCTTTGATCGCAGTCGGGTTCAACCCTCCCGCGAAATTGATCGGCGTCTTTCTTATCGGCGGGGAACAGTTGGAAATCGTTCCCAGTCTTGTAGAGCAGAAAACCGACCATCGATTACAGAACCCCGGGATCTTCCGGTGGCCAGCGCCTGTAATCATGTCAGGGATCATCCATGCGTGAATAGGAAGTCCATAAAGAGCAGAATAACCACTGTACATACAAGGGCGGCGCAACACAAGAAGTTTTTCAGAGAGTCAGAATAAATCGATAATCTGCTGCAAAATGAGTATTATCTGATTTGTTTCCGCTGGAAATGATACTTTAGAATACGTGTGAACTAACTTGTGATGAAATAAGACTTTAAACGTGAAGCGATCATGATCGCTGATCTAAGAATCCCGTGCGCTATGATGGGCATTATTAAGATCCTTTCGTGGATATTTTCGAGGGATGGAAAATCAATTCGGATCAAAAATCTGCCAGCTCGTAGATTCGGAAGAATTTGTTTTCAACATTCCGGGATTCAAAAGACAGATCAAACTCCATTCGATGACTTTCTGATAAAAGCATAATTTTTGAAATGAAAGTAATCAGGTTGGACATGATCTGTCTTACCTGTTTGATACACTCATGCAAACTGGCAGATTCACTTTGTTACTGTTAAGATGCTGCATCAGCATTTGCGAATATACCAGATTACTCGTGCCGTCCTCGGTTCATAATCGGGGGCCACGAAGCAAGACTTTGGGAGATCAATCTTGTGGCCACATTGACACTCAAAAACATTCAGGATGCCGTGCGAGACGGTGCTGCGGCGCGTTGCCGTGCGATTCTTCAACCTGCGGGCGGAGAGGGGACCAAGGTGTTTCCACCCACATATGCTGGCGCGGTATACGCAATAGAGAAGCGGCGGTTACCAAATTTCACAGAGCCGGTTGATTGTGTGTTGCTCGACTCGGTGCAGTCGCAAGCGAATCGGATGGAGGAAGTACTGCAACAGGCGATTGACTACGAAACACTCAAGAAGGCTGGTGTCTCAATCCCGCTCATCAACGTCGACTTCACGCCGTTTTGGGACCCTGAGCACAAGGATGAGAAACTCTCAGATGAGATGCGACTGCTTGAGCCGGTAGGGAATGTGAGTTCTCTACAGGCACCTCACCGGATCGCTGACGCCATTCTTCGCGACAGCGTAGTCGACGAGGAAGGTGATGATAAGGGCAAGCCGTTTCGTGCCAAGAAGGAATCGGACGAATCTTCGTATGGGCAGAAATTACGCAGGGTTAGCAACGCCAATGCGACAGCCCTTTTCGAACTCTGTCCGACAGCACTCCTGTTCGGCATGTGGGATTCAACGGGGCCGAAAGGAGGGCTCGGAGCAAAGTTCGAGCGAGCGATGGTGAGCGAGATAGTGGGGGTTGCTGCATCTCCTGGAGTTCGGAGCAGCAGTCGGATCGACCCACTTGCGATTCGACTTGACGCTGGTCCCCTTTATCAGACCGCCGACGGCAACGGCTGGACGCTCGATGCTGCTCAGGCAAAGAAAGACAAGAGCAAGCCACTTTTCATAGGCAAGGATGGAAAGCCTTCTGAAGCCAATCATGGTAATATCAAACCCGACCTTAAGGATAAGAAAGGTCAACCGTTTCATGGTGGTGTGACCATATCTCACGCCGATCAGACCACCGTCATCTCGTTCGCTGCTCTCCGGCGTCTGCGATTTCCCGTCAAAGGCGAACAAACTGCCGAGCGAAATCTGGCCGCTCAAACGGTGCTGGCCGCCTTGGGACTTTGTGCCGCAACGTTGGCCGCTGAGTCCGGGCTTGACCTGCGTTCACGGTGTCTGCTCTGGCCAACCGAAACTCTCGGCTGGGAACTGCTCGTCAAACCTGGAAAGTCTGGTGATAAGCGGGAGCTGACTTCGGAAACCGCCATCACCTTGCTCAAGGAGGCACTTGACGCTGCAACGAAACAGGGGCTCTCTTGGCGAGAAGAGCCACTGAAGCTGCGACCATCGGACGATCTGGTCAAGCTCGTCGTCAAGAGTCAGCAATTTGCCATACAGTCCGGAGGCGAAGAGTAATGGGCCAACTCACAATAGCGTGGGAGTACCTCACGGGCTACTGCGTCGCGACCAATGTCTCTGATCGCCAGCGTGCTGAGTGGCCTCCTCATCCCGCCCGTGTGTTCATGGCACTGGCAGCAGCGTGGTTCGAGACGGAACGGGACGAAGCGGAAAGAGGGGCACTGTGCTGGCTGGAAACGCTGGGGGATCCAGAGCTGCTCCTGCCACCGAGTGAATCTGTCTTTGCACGCTCGGTCGTCGATGTCTACGTCCCTGTGAATGACAAGGCGGGACCGTCGAAGACCTTGTTGCAGACTGCTCCAAGTCTGACGCGCGACCGCCAGCCTCGCACATTCCCCACTACTTGGGTGGGCGATGCTGTGTCCTATGCCCAGTGGTCTGATGTCAGCGATTTAGAACAGCACGCCACAGCGCTCAGCAGTCTTTGCAGCAAGGTCACGCGAATCGGTCATCCGTCGTCACTGGTGCGGATGTGGGTCGCCGATGAGTTGCCTGGCGACGATGAACCAATCCAATCCTGGCAGCCAGCCGATACGATGGCCGAACTCCACGTGCGCAAAATTCCACCGAGATTCTTCGAATCGCTGAAGGACTTGTACGGAGAAGACGACCGCATCCAGTACGAACAACTGTCAGTGGTGATTGAGTCACTCAAGACCGAAAAGAAAACGATCAAGAGTAAGGGAGCGAAGGAAAGGAAAGCTGAGATTGACCAGCAGATTTCGGCGGTCGAAGCCGAACGGGAGTCCATTAATCCCCGTCCACCCATTCGCCCGATGGTCGGACTGTGGCGAGGTTACCGTCGCGTGGAACCGACTACTTCTCCCGATACCGCTCACTCTCACTTTGATGCCGACCTGTTGAATCTCACGCAACAGGCGGGACCACGACTGCCGCTGGAGGCGACTTTGCAGGTCACACAAGCCTTGCGTAGGGCCATCATGGTTCAGTGTGGCATCCAGCCAACTCCCGAATGGATCAGTGGGCATGCAGATGATGGCACACCATCGAGCCGTGACGATGGTCATCTGGCCGTGATTCCCTTGCCATTCGTCGGGCACAAGCACGCTGATGGTCACCTGCTGGGAGTGGCGCTGGCCTTGCCTCGTTCGATTGATCGTCGCGAAGGAGGAGAGTGCATCGGTCCGCTACTGTTGGATCATCAGGGACAACCGAAGACCGTTGAATTAACGTTAGGGCGTTTGGGAGTCTGGACGCTCACCAGGCGAGAGTGGTCCGATCCGAGATTCAGTCTGCAGCCGGAATCCTGGACAGCCAATCCACGCGGAGCAACCACATGGGGCAGCGTCACTCCGGTCGTCCTTGACCGTTTTCCAAAGTCTGATCGCTTGAAAGATCGTGTAGGCTGGAATGAGGAGGTTGCGGAGACCGTTAAGCGAGCTTGTATGCGGATCGGGCTCCCTGAGCCACGCGAGGTTGATCTGGACACTACGAGTTGGCTTCAGGGCGTTCCGTGTGCGACTGGCAAACGACGACGGTTACGCAACGGGAACGACGGAGTTTCGCCCGCTGACGCGGCATTGGGTGACGGTTTCCCAGCGTTTCCTGCCAAAGGAACCAATGCCTCCCGACCACAGATCCATGTCTGGCTGCGGTTTGCACAGCCGGTAGTCGGCCCGGTTCTGATCGGGGCGGGAAGGTACCTCGGATACGGCCTGCTCAAACCTCTCCGCGAGGTACGGGAAGGGGGCCTGTTATGAATGGGCTGACGTTGCAAGACTTCGACAAATACTTTAACGAACTGCATGGGCATGCTCCGTATGATTGGCAACATCGGCTGGCGAAGAAGGTAATTGTCGGAAGCTGGCCAGATATCATCGACTTGCCCACCGGTAGTGGGAAAACAGCCTGCCTCGACGTTTCGGTTTTTGCCTTGGCGTGTCAAGCGACCATGCCAGTAAAAGAACGTACTGCTCCGCGAAGGATTTTCTTTTGCGTCAACCGCCGTGTGATTGTTGACGAAGCTCATCAACGGGCGAAGAGGATTGCTAAGGCGATCTGGAAAGCCGAACGCGAATCAGGTCGTTCAAAGCCGGTGCTACAACTCATCGCCGCTGCGCTGCGAACCATCTCCGGAATTTCTGACCAAGAGATTCCGCCGCTGGACGTACTCGAACTACGAGGTGGAATCTACAGGGACAATCGGTGGGCTCGCTCCGTCACGCAACCGACAATCGTCTGCACAACGATCGACCAGTTAGGATCGCGACTGATGTTTCGTGGTTACGGCGTCTCTTCAGGAGCCTCGCCGATACAGGCAGCGTTGATTGCCTACGACAGCTTAGTGTTGCTCGATGAAGCTCATATAAGTCGCCCATTCCTGCAATCGTTACAGTGGATCGCGCAATACCTCAATCCGGAAAAATGGGCCGAGCAAACCATTAGTGTGCCTCGCATGAAGGTCGTCCCGATGACGGCCACGCCACCTCAAGGAACCAATACCAACGACGTACTTCAATTGGAGGATGCAGATCGCCAGAACGAAGGACTCAATGAACGGCTGATCTGCAATAAGTTGGCCGATCTTAAGAGTGTCGAAAATGTTGTCAATGCAGCAGTTACTGACGCTAAAAGCTTATCGGAGGGGCGACCCACTGCGATTGGAATCATCGTCAATCGGGTGGTAACCGCGAAGGAGATCTATCGGAAACTTCGGGAACAACATTCTGAGTCAGTCGTCGAACTGGTCATCGGCTCAATGCGCCCAGTAGACCGTGATCGTCAAGCCAGTCGGCTTCAATCACTGGTCGGCCCGAATCGCCCGAAGGAGACCGGGCAGACGTCGTTCGTTGTGTCGACGCAGTGTCTGGAAGTCGGAGCGGATTACGATTTCGACGTCTTGATCACGGAGTGTGCGTCGCTCGACGCCGTTCGTCAGCGTTTCGGACGGCTCAACCGTGGCGGCAGGCCGATTCCAGCAAAAGCAGTGATCCTGATCGACGAAAAGCAAGCCAAAGAGGAAAGCAAGCTTGATGACAAAAAGCCGCTTGATCCGATCTACGGCAATTCCCTGTCCAGGACCTGGAACTGGTTGTGGGAGTATGCCGAATTAACCACCGCTGAAACTGAGCCAACGTCGTCAGAAGACAGTCAACCAAAGAAGCGGAAACGGAAGCCGGCAGCAAAGCTGACTGAGTCGCGCTCCGTCAACTTTGGTATCAATGCTTTCAACGGACTCTTGGAAGAACATGGCGACGACGGTCGGATTCCGGAAACTTTGCTTTCCCCATCATCGAAGCTGGACGCACCGGTGATGTTGCCGACGTACATTGACCTATGGTGTCAGACGAATCCCCAGCCGGTTCCAGATCCGGATGTGTCGCTGTTTATCCACGGACTGCAGGAGGGAGCCAGGGATGTGCAGATATGCTGGCGGGCTGATCTCGTTGAAGATGATGTGATGACATCCAAACAGTGGCCCGATGTGGTCTCGCTGTTGCCCCCCACAGCGGCGGAGTGCATGTCTGTCCCGATTGGTCGCTTCAAACGTTGGTTGCTTGACGGGTATGGTGCGGGCGCTGACGAAACCGATCTGCTCGTCACGATCCAGCAGGACAATTCCAAGAATGGGCAGTTGCGAACGCCATGCGTCCTGTGGAAGGGTGTCAGAGAGAGCATACTGTTGAAAAATGTCACGGAACTCTATCCTGGTTGCACTATTGTCCTGCCGATTAATGCTCAAGGTTGGGAAGAACTGGGGCACATTCCGGAACCAACTCAACTGACCGAGGTTGTTGTCGCCGAGAAGACCAAAACTGAGTCCGACACATCATCAAACCATGAAACCGAATCTGCTGACCATAGCCAGTTAGATGTTGCGGAGCCAGCCTTCCTGCAGGCCAAGGACCGCGCAGTAGTCCGCCTGCATCCAGTGTTGAAGCCTTTACGGAATAAGGTCCCCGCAGCCCAACGCGTGCTGGATCGACTCGCGGATGACGAATCTCCACCTTCCACTCCCGAATTGCGCCAGTTGTGCAGTGAAGTCATGCGAGAGTTTTTGAATAATCTCGACATCCATGATGCTTCCGGAGTCCAGTGGGAGTTTTATCCCGACCGGCGCGGCCTTGTCATCACAACTCGCAGACGACTGGATCAAGTGATCGAGTGGTATTTGCCATCACTCGATGACGGGGAAGATCAGCCGACTCAGACACTTCGCCGAAACCCGGTTTCGTTGTCGAATCACACGGCACACGTAGTGGCCGAAATGGAGGCGACATTGCAGAGATTGCCGTTCCCTGCTCTCGACGAAGCCTACAGGATCGCTGCCGAACTCCATGACTGGGGCAAGGCTGATGAACGTTTTCAGGCGTTGCTCAGACGCACAGACCGCAGCGATGCCTGGTTATTCGCCAGCACCACATCGAGGCTACTTGCCAAGTCCGACGGCATGCCACAGACTCGGAACGAACGAGAATCCTGCCGCATCCGCGCGGAACTGCCCAAAGGGTTCCGGCATGAAATGCTGTCCGTACAGCTTGCCGAGAGATCCAGCAAGTTCCCAGATAACTCTCTGCACCAGGAGCTGATTCTACACTTGATTGCTGCTCATCATGGTTATGCCAGGCCGTTCGCTCCTGTCGTTATTGACGAAGATCCGCCAGAAGTCTCCCTTGAAAATGTGAACATAGCGACGGCAGATCGGTTGGCGTTCCCTTCTCATCGGCTTGATTCCGGAATTGCCGAGCGGTTTTGGAACCTGACAAAGCGATTCGGCTGGTGGGGACTGGCATACCTTGAAGCGGTACTCAGGTTGGCTGACCAACAGGCAAGCGCGAAGGAGTGCGACGGAAAGTACGATGATCAGGCACAGGAAACGGAGGTGTTGATATGAACCGAGCAAACGAACGTCTGGACACCACGTCCCATGAGGGCCTGCTACTCCCAGGTCTTGATGGGACAAATCCTCTCGGTTTCCTCGCCGCGCTAGGGGTGCTCCACACAGTGTCTGCTGTGATGTCGTCCCAACGAGTGACAACCTCTTGGGAAGAGGCGTACGGTGGATGGTCGCCTCGGCTGTTTGGCGTAGATGCGGATGCGAAATCTGTGTCGCAAATGATCACAGAGCAGTTGAATGTACCTTTCGAGCCTGATACAGATGCAGAGAGTACACGAGAATCGGCGCAGAAGACATTTGACGAGCAACGCAAGAGACTCAAGAAAGCGATTGATGTACTCAAGAAAAGGAAACTTCGAGGATCCGAGCGCCAGCAGGCAGAGAGTGACGAGATCGATCCTATCCGACGGATTGTCAGTGACGCCCGATCAGCATGGCTCGGAGCTTTGAAGAGGACCGTCCCGTCTGAAGAACTGTCGCTGGGAAAACACCTCAATGCAACCAGCGACGAGTTGCGTGACGCAATGAAATCAGCACTCGACAGTGCAACCATAAAGCAACGAGAGACAGTTGATCTCTATGCCGCATTCGGGTGTGATGCGTGCATGTCTGATAATGGCCAGATGCAGGCGACACCTTTCTGTTTTACAACTGGATCAGGTCATCAATACTTTTTAGACACAGCACGCCAACTCTCAAGCTGTGTCTCGCATGAAAGAGTTCAAACGGCTCTCTTTTCGCGAGGTCAACTAACTGATGAGAAACTCTCCTTGAGATGGGATCCACTTGAAGACCGTCGCTATGCAGTCATGTGGAGTGATCCAACAGCAAGTGACAACAAGGCGAAGACAAATTGGGCTCTCAATTTGCTCGCCTACCGTGGCTTGCAGTTGATGCCATCTGTTCCGGGCCCCTGCGGACGGCTTACCACTACGGGCTGGACTGCAGACGGCGACTTGTGGACTTGGCCGGTCTGGACACTACCCTTGAGTGAGGCTGTAGTTCGATCCCTGTTGAGGTACCCATCCATCTCGCAACCAGAAGCGAATGTGGAAATACTTTACTCGCTTGGGATCGCGGCGATGTTTCAGTCCCGACGCATCCAGGTCGGGACTCCTCCGCTGCACAAGATTAACTTCGGTCCGGCCAGACAGGTAGGCTGACTCCTCGCTGAGACGCCATCTTCGATTGTAGCAGGAAACTCTTTGCTGGTTATGTTGGCCAGTGGGGATACATCTTTGCTGATCAGACTGTATTCGCGGCTTGGAAGCGGTAGATCAAGGCTAATACGAATCCCGTTCTCCAACAGGACGATCCTTCAGTGAATGGCCGAAGAACTCAGTCATGTGTCCGATCTCCTAAAGTATAGACGTTGATCATCAGATCCAGTTCGTCGCGAATCATTTCCACAAGGTCTGTCGGTTCTAATACTCGAGCATGTCTTCCAAAACTGAGAAGCCAGGATCGAATTTCCTCAAACCCGGTCAATTGATATTCTGCAATCACCGAACCATCATTTTTGTAACTGAGACGTTGACTTGAATGAAATTTCTTTTCCTGAAGGATTCTTACGACAGGGGGAGAAAAGCGAATGCGAATGGTCTGGGGAGCACGTTCTTCAGCGAAGATACCAAATGAATGTT
>NZ_CAXAVM010000074.1:0-33694 GCF_963972345.1 uncultured Gimesia sp.
GCTTTGTCTTTCAACCAGTCGATCTTCTGTTTTGAGCCGGCACTTCCCACTACGAAGCAACCGTGAAGTTTTGCAATCTGGCAGACAGTCGAACCAACGGCACCGGATGCCGCTGATACAAAGACGCGGTCTCCCTCTTTCAGTTCGCCGATCTTCAGCAGTCCTACGTAAGCGGTCATACCGGTCATCCCCAGAATACCCAGGTAAGCCTGCAGAGGAACCGCTTCGGGATCGACTTTCATCACCCCGGTTCCATCAGACAGCCAGACATCCCGCCAGCCCTGGTTACCCAGCACATAATCCCCCTCGGAAAACTCCTGATTCCGGGATTCTATTACCTTGCCAACGCACGCGCCTTCCATCGGCTCACCAATCTGAAACGGCTTCACATAGCTCTCACCTTCACGCATCCGTCCCCGCATGTAAGGATCGACGGACAGCCATTCGTTTTGCACCAGAAATTCATTTTCCCCGGGAGACTTGAGTTCGGTTTCGACCAGTTCAAAGTGATCCAGAGTCGGCAGTCCCTCGGGATAGCCTGTGAGCTGAAATTGTCGCGATTGCATATTCTCTTTTCCTTTCCTCTCAGACGAGCTATTTTGTTTCATTTCAAAAATTCAGCGAACTGACAGACACTCAGGATTTCATCGCATGAATCAGTTTTTTATTGACAAATTCCAGAATCCCGAGATGAGACAGCTCACGACCGTAGCCGGAATGTTTTGTACCTCCGAATGGTAATTCTGCCTGCGAGTTTGTCGGCTGATTAATGAACATCATGCCCGTATCGACCTGTTCCGCCACGTGACGGGCCCGGTCAATATCCTTGGTATAGACAGAGCCACCCAGTCCGTAAGACGAATCATTGGCAACCTGGATCGCTTCTTTTTCATCTTTAACAACATAGACACTCGCGACGGGACCGAATAATTCCTGATCATAAGTCGGCATATCGCGGGTGATGTCGGTCAGAATGGTCGGGTTATAGAATGCGCCCTCACGGTCGGGCCGTCCTCCCCCCAGCACGACGGTTGCGCCGGCATTGATGGTTTTCTGCACCATTTCATCCAGGTTGACCGCAGCCTCCTCGGTCGACAGTGGCGCCACATCGGTTTCCGGATCGAGCGGATCACCCAGCTTGAGTTTAGACATTTCCTCTTTAAAGGCAGACAGGAATTCATCGGCAACTTTCTGGACAATTATAAATCGTTTTGAAGCTGCACAGGATTGCCCTGTATTTGTCATTCTTCCCTGGACGGCCATTTTAATCACATGTTCCATATCCGCATCTTCCAGCACAATAAACGGATCGTTGCCGCCCAGTTCCAGAACCGAACGCTTGAGTTTGTGCCCTGCCTCTCCGGCGACGATCGCACCTGCCTTATCACTGCCCGTCAGTGAAACGCCCTGAATGCGGTCGTCTTCGATGACAGACTTGATGAATTCCTTGGGAATAAAAAGATTTGTGAAAACACCCTCGGGTGCACCGCAGTCTCTGAACAGATCATGAATAGCCTGCGCACACTGCGGAACGTTGCTGGCATGTTTTACCAGAACCGTATTTCCTGCCATGATATTCGGAGCGGCGAACCGCGTGACCTGGTAAAAGGGAAAGTTCCAGGGCATTATCCCCAACAGAACGCCAATCGGTGCATATTGCACATACGCATCCGCATCGTCGACTTCCATAGGCTGGTCGGCCAGAAACTTTTCAGCACCATTGGCGTAGAACTCGGCAATTTCCGCACAGAAATTGATTTCTTCGCGGCTTTCTGAGATTCGTTTGCCCATCTCCAGTGTAATCAGCCTGGAAAACTCATCGATGCGCTCTCGCAGTCCTGCTGCATACTGCAACATCAGGTTTTTACGTTCGTCAAAGGAAGTATGCCGCCAGCAATCGAAAGCCTCATCAGCCTGCTCAATCGCCTCGACTGTCTGTTCCCGCGTGAGCGGATCATATTCCTTGAGTGTTTCATTGGTGAGAGGATTGATACTGACATATGCCATGACTGATTCTCCTGTTTAAATGAACGACGGATAAGCCATTTCTGAAATGGTCTCCGTTCCGGGTTATCATAATTTAAATGAACTCTATTCAGCGACCGTGCTTCCATTGAGACTTCTGTTAAATCCGGACGCGATGCGGCTGAGAAGGCGACGTGGCCACGGGCTGACTTCCTGCGGCACGTACCGAGGAAATCATGAACGGGTCTCGCGGTAAAGCCGGCATTTGAGAGAAGTCGATCTCCAGTTTCTGATCTCGCACTTCATAGTGAATCTTTTGTGTCAGAAACCGAGAAGTCAGTTGCATCAGACTGACCGTGATCCATTCTCCCGGGCAGCGATGATTTAACGCATATTCACCACCTCCCTGGGGGATGAAATCATAGGGAGTCGGTTCCCGCTGCGAAAATCGATCGGGTTGAAACAGCTCCGGCTCTTTCCAGATGCGACCGTCGTGATTCGTGCCATACAAATCGAGCAGTACACGCTTCCCCCGTGGAAATTCAAAACCGTTCCATTCAAAATAAGTCTGCACAATCGCCGCTGTAAAAGGAAAAAATGGATAGTAGCGTCGCACTTCCTGCACAAAAGCTCGTACATATTCATCAGAACCAGATTTCAGTTTTTCCCGACAATCGGGATGAAAATGCAGAGCATGGGCGATTAACGTCATATACACGGAAATCGCGACGACCGGTCTCAATAGATTCAACAGTTCGACGGCGGCGACTTGCGGTTCCAGCAGATTATTTTTCAGATCACGATGCCAGGCGATGGTCGACGCCGGGCTGTGTGCGGGGAGCGAAATCTCCTGGGCTCGGATTTGTTTTATCAAGTCTGTGATCCAGGCATTCGTCTGTCGCCGCGCCATACGTGCACGAAAATGTCCCATGCCGATTTTCGCTGCATCGTGGAACAGTGACGTCAACTGCCTGGTTCGTAACTCCACTTCGGAATCCGCGAGGGGAACCCCTGCCCAGTCGCAGACAGCGATTGTCAGTGCCCGTTGGAATTCTTCGTACAGAGGTACTTCCGCCATCTCTTTCCAGCGAGGTACGGCTGCTGACAGCTGTCGTTCCGTCAGCACTTCTAAATGATCGATCTGCTCGGTCGTCATGATCGACAAAAACATCTGCTTGCGATGTCGATGTGCGTCTTCATCCAGCCCCTGAACGCCTCCCTGGCCAAACAACGTTTTCATGACTGCCCTGGGTGCCGCTCCCGCTCGACAAAAAAGATCGGGATCATAAAACACCTGAGCGGCTTCCTGTCCTCGCATGCAGAACGTTTTCTGCAACAACAGTCGCGCCTCAAACAGATCGGACTGTTCGTTCTGACAGTTTCTGGAAATGAATCCATAAGGGTCTCTCAACAAATCAAGAGTACTGTCCCATTTCTGCAATTGTGGAATCGGATTCATAATTTCATTCCAGTTGATGAGAGTTTTTTTGGATGTTGCCAGGACACATTGTTCTCTTCATGGATTTCAATAGTTTGACGCTGGTTGCGACTGTCGCTTGAGCCTTCAGACCGGACGCTCTGCAACCAGCCGGAAGTCCGGTTTGCTTCCGCTTTACGGATAATCTTCCTGCCAGACAGGATCTTTTTGTTTGAACGGTCATTCCCATCTGTGGCTGATTTTAATTCACGCAATTCCCGTACCTTTAGGATTGGGAGCAACAGGAAATTTCCTGTTCTGAGTAAGCTGATTAGTAGATCGAGGATTAAGGGCGACAATCTGTCTCAGGAGACCAGAACAATTTTCACATTGCCTTCTTTCCGATCCACATTCATCCCCACATCACGAGGGTGACGACGCAAGGTGCAGTCGATGGTTGCTTCACCCATGCGCAGATTT
Source organism: uncultured Gimesia sp. (assembly GCF_963972345.1). Lineage (NCBI taxonomy): Bacteria > Pseudomonadati > Planctomycetota > Planctomycetia > Planctomycetales > Planctomycetaceae > Gimesia > uncultured Gimesia sp. Next base: position 3,863 of record NZ_CAXAVM010000074.1, read on the forward strand.
TTGATCGAGATCCACTGAATGGCAGGCGGCAACATGGGATTTTCAAAGCGGATTTCAGACAGATGGGAATAGAACTTGAGACCCAGACAGGATTGCAGCAGCATGAACACGGAACCAGCGGCCCAGGCCTGGGGAGCACAGGCGACCGGATACAAGGTCGGTGCGTGTCCGTTGATTCGGTCGAAACCGCAAAAGAGTTCCGGCAAGCGATGCCATTCCAGAAAACAGGAGACATCGAACATCCCTGCCAGCAGTCGGGTACACTCTGACTGATATCCATAACGCGACAGGCCGGCAGCACACAGGGCAGTATCATGGGGCCAGATGGAGCCGTTATGATAGGACATCGGATTATATCTCAATTCCCCGCGGGAAATGGTGCGAATGCCCCAGCCGTTGAAGGTATCCTCATCCATCAACGTCTCTGCGAGTCGCTTGACGTACTGTTCTTCCACAATCCCGCTATACAGGAGATGACCGGCGTTGGAATTTTTAACGGCACAGGGATTTTTATCTCCATCCAGGGCAATGGCAAAGGTTCCAATCGCATCGACCCAGAACCGTTCATTAAACTTTTTTTTCAGATCGACTGACTCTGCACGCAGCTGGTTGGCCCATTCTTTCTCACCAAAGATTTCTGCCAGGTCAGCGGCCCTGTTTTTTGCAGCATACACATATCCCTGAACTTCGCTGAGTGCGATGGCGCCTTCTGCATTTTTTCCATCAGCGTGAAAGACGGAATCATCCGAGTCTTTCCAGCCCTGTTGCTTTAAGCCATCTTCATTCTGCCTCATGTACTCGAGAAAACCATCGCGGTCGGGATCTCCATAGCTGTCGATCCATGCGATGGCGCGTTTGATATTCGTCCAGATTTTTTCCAGGAACTCCAGATCTCCTGTCCGCCAGTAATAATGGGCAGCCAGGATCACAAACAAGGGAGTGGCATCCACAGTCCCGTAATAACGCCGAAAGGGAATCTCGCCTAAAGCCGCCATTTCCCCTTCACGGATTTCATGAAATATCTTTCCTGGTTCTGATTCAGCAACAGAATCGAGTTCTGTAGCCTGCGTGGCTGCCAGAAAGTTGAGAACGCCTTTTGAAAGCTGTGGATGAATCCACAACGTCTGCAGAGCAGTAATGATTCCATCACGTCCGAAAGGAGTGGAAAACCAGGGGACCCCCGCATAAGGATAAGGACCATGGGGGGTTTCAGACGTCAGCATCATCAGATCGGAGGTGGAACGGTTGATCCAGTCATTAAACTGCTCATTCGAAGTTTCGATGCAGGTTCTCTCCAGATTGAACTGATCGATAAAAGTCGAAACCTGTTGGATCGCCTGTTGATGGCTGCGTTTCGTAACCGGGATCTGGTCATTCTGGCAGGCGACGATGGTCCGCAGAGTATCGGATTCACCTGGCTGAAGTTGAATGCGAATGTTCGCTTCTTTGTCAGAGACGGTTTGCTCCTTTCCCTGGACATCAATTTCCGTGCTGCGTTCGATTTGATCCAGCCCCCGATATTTAAGCAGGGCGGAGTCAGAATTGACTTCGACAGGCAGCACCGATCCCCGCCGACTGCGATGATTCCCGCGCACTTCAAAAATATCGAAAAAATCAGCCGCATAGTGATATTTTATTTCGAAAACCAGTGGCGCATTGGAATAGTTCGTCAGTCTCAGGTTTTCATACAGGATGGCGCCTTCAATGATGATGGAACGGGAAGCATGCAGTTGCCCTTTCGGTAACACCAGACGGTCTCCCTCGTGGATATCAGGCGTTGTCAGTTCAACCATCAATACGCTATTGTCCTCTTTCATCGTAGAATTCAACAGCATGGGCCGACGATCGTTGATCAGCAGTTCCCAGTGAGAAAGATGTCTCGTCCCCAGGTGATACACCCCCTGCTCTCCGAGCCCGGTACGGGAGATATCCCCCAGCAGGTCAAGCACGGCAAAGGTGTCTCCCTGTTTTAGAACCTGATTTCGAGAGTCGGTTTTCTGTGAACCGGCAGCGTAATACCACTGATCGTCGATTTGAATGACGTCATCCATAGGGTGTTCTTTTCCAGTTAAGGCCGACAGCTTGTCTGAGCTGTACTTTACTTTTGAAAAGCAATTCCCTTTGAAATTACGGGCTGCGTTGCTGATGAAGCATGATGGTCCTGGTTTTTAAAGACAGGTTTGCTGGGATGTGCTTTTCTCTTCCACTCAGCGAGTACGTTCTGATAAGTTTGCAGGTAGCCTTGTGCCATGTGCTGACAGGTAAAACGGTTTTCAAAATACTTTCGGCAGAGCCGTCGATCCAGCTGGCTGATTTTTGAAACCGCTGCAACCGCTTCTTGTACCGTCTCCACAATAAACCCGCTCACGCCAGGTTTGACGACTTCCGGGACAGAACCTTCCATGAAGGCAATCACGGGAGTGCCACAGGCCATCGCTTCGGTCATGACCAGACCGAACGGTTCTGGCCATTTGATGGGAAACAACAGGGCGCGGGCACCACATATCAGTTCTGATTTTTGGGGCTCACCGACTTCCCCCAGATATTCAATCAGGGGATGCTCCAGAAAGGGCTTGATCCGGGATTCGAAATAGGCTTTATCAGTCGCATCCACCTTGGCTGCCATCTTCAGATGGGTGTTGGATTTCAGAGCGATATCAATCGCTTCTTCCGGACCTTTATCGGGACAGAATCTTCCCAGAAACAGCAGGTAATCTCCGGGGCTGTCATTGTACTTTTCATTAACGGGAATTCCATTATACACGGTTGAGACCCAGTTGGCATCAGGAATAAAACGCCGCTGCGCATCTGAGATAGAGACAACAGGCACTTCTGGAAATTCCTGGTACAGGGAAATCACATCCGGTCGGTCCAGGCGGGAATGCAGTGTGGTCACATGCGGGATGTCAAGATGACGCACCAGGGGAAAATGAATCGTTTCGATATGAAAATGGATAATATCAAAGCGGTCACGCATCTGGATCAGCTTTTCCAGTTGAATGATCTGAGCGATCTCCGGATCTCGCGGCGTCTGAGATAAACGCAGCGATTGCTCTATAATCGCATACAGATCGGCGGTCGTTTTTGAATCTCCCGATGCAAATAAGGTGACATCGTGCCCTTCCTTAACAAGTGATTCCGTCAGATTCGAGACCACTCTTTCAATTCCCCCATAGGTCTGTGGAGGAACGCTTTCAATCAATGGTGAAACCTGGGCGATCCGCATTTTCTCTCCTTAGTTCAATGTGAACCTCGTATGTATTTTCCTATGCCACCATCTCAAAAAAGTTTGTGTAATGGTGACTGTCAAACAATTTTAGACATATCAAGTAACATCCACTGAAAGGGCTCCTGTCTCGTATCTCCCGACGTCTCATTTTTAACTCGCAGAAACTGAGAGAAAACACGTCGGAATCAATTGCCCTTCGCAGCGAGAAACACCCTTGCAAATGATGAGCCAGTCAGAACAGAAGATTTTAAACTATTATCAAATCGCCGTTTTCGCGTTTCAGAAGCAAATTTCCACCCGCTTAAATAAGCCGGAATCATTGATCGCCCATGGCGCATCGTGCGCGTTGATAGACCAGAAACAGATAAGTCGAAGAATAAGCATCACGCGCATCGACTCAGGCAGTGAGAAGAACCGGAAAACGCGACAAGCCACGGCATTACAGGAAATATTACCGCTCAGGAACGCTGGTCGAACTTTGTTTCTCACCGATCCTGTGTAGTGGCCCGCGATTTGCTCGCTATATTTGCTGCTATTAGCAAATGGGAATGATTAGTTCATGCCAGTGAAGTGATTCTGAGCGGAGGTTGCGTGAGTCTGCTTACCAGTGAGCGCGCTTTTGGTACGGGTGTCGCTAGATAATAAAACAGGGAGGAAAGATGAAAACGGGATTAATGAATTCAACGTGTTCTTCCAGTCAATCGGCAAAACAATGCCCTCTCTCACAGAATGTCGCTAACAGCGAGCGTGTGCTTTCGTTACTGGGAGGGGGAAGCCTGCTCTTGATGGGATTGAGACGTGGTTCGGGCGCAGGTTTACTGGGCGTGGCCGCAGGAGCCTCACTGCTATATCGCGGGTGGACGGGGCACTGTCACCTGTATGAAGGTCTGGGTATTAACACGGCTGAATCACAGCGAACGCGACCCGGTGTTGCCTCGCACCAGGGAAGCAAAGTACATAGTGCCCTGCACATCAATCGTGATCGCCAGGAAATTTACGAGTTCTGGCGAAATCTGGAAAACCTTCCCCAAATCATGCAGCACCTGGAATCGGTGACAGTGATCGATGAAAAGCGTTCTGAATGGGTGGCCCGCGCGCCATTCGGAAAAACGCTGCAGTGGGAAGCCGAGATTATCACAGACAAACCGGGGGAAGTGATCGCCTGGCAGTCATTACCCGGTTCTCAGGTGGATACCGCAGGTTCTGTTCATTTTAAAGATTCGTCTACGGGCGCCGGCACGGAACTTGTGGTTTCGATCATGTACAATCCCCCCGGCGGACAAATCGTCACTCAAATCGCGCATCTGCTGGGACAGGATCTTCAGACGGAATTGAATCAGGATCTGAGGGAATTTAAACAACTTCTTGAGGCGGGTGAGATTGCGACGAACGCGATCGCACCGGAACCGGGTCAGATCCAGAAACCGGTGATGTTCGATCTGAAGGTAGATAAATCATAATTGTCGATCTCCTTGCTCGTGTTTTAAACAGGAGCCACCACTTCCAATAACCATTTAACAGATGTGAGATTATCATGAGAGCTGTTTCCTGGCATGGAAAAGAAGACATTCGTGTAGAAACATTTCCCGATCCACAGATTGTAAATCCCCGCGACGCCATCGTGAAAGTCAGTATTACAGCCATTTGCGGATCGGACCTGCATCTTTATACGGGACGAATTCCGACGATGCATGCGGGAGATATTCTCGGCCATGAATTCATGGGAGAAGTCGTCGCCGTGGGGCACGAAGTGTCGAATCTCCAGATCGGTGATCGAGTCGTCGTCCCCTTTACGATTGCCTGTGGCGGCTGCTATTTCTGCAAACACGATCTCTGGTCTCTCTGCGATAATTCGAACCCCAATGCCTGGATGGTGGAAAAACTATACGGTCACTCTCCGTCTGGACTGTTCGGGTATTCACACATGCTGGGAGGCTATGCTGGCGGGCAGGCGGAATACGTACGCGTGCCCTTCGCTGATGTCGGGCCGATCACTGTGCCTGAAGGGCTCTCCGATGAGCAGGTACTGTTCCTGTCAGACATTTTCCCTACCGGCTTTATGGCTGCTGAAAATTGTCAGATCAGAGAAGGTGACACGGTCGCGGTCTGGGGTTGTGGTCCTGTGGGACTGTTTGCCATCTGGAGTGCCTATAAATTAGGGGCAGGACAGGTGATTGCCATTGATCGCTTCCCCGAACGCTTGAAACTGGCCCGGGAATATTGCAAAGCCAAAACGCTCAATTACGAAGAAGTGGACGTATTCACCATGCTTCAGGAATTAACGGGCGGACGCGGACCGGATTCCTGTATCGATGCCGTTGGCAGCGAAGCGCACGGCACGACTCTGGATGCGTGGTATGACCTGGCTGCAGAGAAACTGCTGCTGGAAACAGACCGCGGGCATGTCTTGCGGCAGGTCATCCATAGTTGTCGCAAAGGAGGAACCGTTTCGATCCCCGGTGTTTATGGCGGCTTTCTGGACAAAGTTCCTATTGGGGCGGCATTCGGAAAAGGACTGCAGTTGCGAATGGGCCAGACACACGTGCATCGTTATTTACCACGATTGCTTGAATATATTCGTGAAGGCGAACTCGATCCTTCGTTCCTGATTACACATCGCAGTTCACTCGAACAGGCTGCGGACATGTATCGGATTTTTGAACAGAAGCAGGACGAGTGCATTAAGGTAGTATTACAGACATGAAATCCAGCTTAAAACAACAACTCGTATGGGCATCTGCCGGTCTCGGACTGGCTTTGGCAGGACGTTCTCTTTACCGGCGGATGAATCGCTTAAACCTGTCAGGCCGCACTGTCTTAATAACGGGAGGTTCCCGCGGACTGGGCCTGGTGCTGGCGCGTCAGTTTGCAGCGCAAGGGGCGAAACTGATTTTATGTGGGCGCAATAAGGATAAACTTCTGCGGGCAGGCAAAGAGTTATTTGAAAATGGCGCCAACGTCAGTTGTATCACCTGCGATGTGACTCAACCGGACCAGGTCAAAGAGATGGTCTCCCAGATTGAACGGCATTTTAACAGCATTGATGTGGTGGTGAACAATGCCGGCATCATTCAGGTCGGTCCGATGGAATCCATGGAGCGACAGGATTACCAGGAGACAATGCAAACCCATTTTTATGGTCCGTTACATGTAATCGAAGCGGTCCTTCCCGGAATGCGGAAACGTGGTGCTGGCCGCATCGTGAATATCTCATCCATCGGTGGTCGCATCAGTGTGCCTCACATGCTGCCCTACAGTGCCAGTAAATTCGCCCTTGTCGGCTACTCGCTCGGATTGCGGAGTGAACTGGCAAAAGAGGGGATCGGCGTTGTAACGGTCTGTCCCGGTATGATGCGAACGGGCAGCCCCCAGAACGCGTACTTTAAAGGACAGCATGAAGCAGAATACGCTCTGTTTAAAATAAGCGATTCCCTGCCTCTGATCTCCATGAGTTCTGAAAAGGCAGCCCGACAGATTCTCAAGGCCTGTCAACACAATGACGGATTTCTTGTACTGGGGTTACATGTCAAGCTGGCTGAAAAACTGTATGCGCTCTGTCCCGGCCTGATGGGTGATGCGCTGGGCATTGTCAATCGCATCCTGCCCGCACCAGGTCCCGCCGGGTATGTTCGAAAAAAGGGAGCAGAAAGTCAGTCGAGATGGTCTGAGTCCTGGTTGACGGAATTGACTCAGAAAGCGGCTGAACGTAACAACGAACTCTAAAGAATTCATTGGAATCCATCGAGAGAACGTGATTACGTTGCCGCTGGATCAGAGTGATGAGCCAAACGGGAATGCTCAGTGATTTCTGAGTGCATGAATTAATTCATCTTTGTCCATCTTCGAACGACCTTCGATACCGACTTCTTTCGCTTTATTGTAAAGCTCCTCTTTCGTCCAGTCTTCGTATTTCCCTGCTTTGCCTCCCCGTTTCCCGGTTGTCTGACGATCGGAATTGGCAATGCGGGCTGCCTTTTCCTTACTCATTCCTTTATCGCGAAGGGTTTGATATTGCTCATCATCTTTGATGGTGGGGCCATGACTTTTCACCATGATAATCTCCTTAGTGATTTAACCTTAAACTCTGTTCAGAAAGAACGATACTCAGTCAGGTGCTTCCTGTATTTCAGCCGGCGCGCGTCGCGCCTCCGAGGATGGTCAGAACTTCCCCGGTGACATAGCTGGAATCCGCGTTGGAAGCGAAGTACACGTAAGCCGGCGCAATCTCTTCCGGCTGGGCGGGACGTCCATAGGGAGAGCCGCTACCAAAGTCCTTTACTTCTTCCTCGGAACGTTCCGCCGGATTCAATGGCGTCCACACCGGTCCTGGCGCGACACAGTTCACCCGGATTTTCCGATCCACCAGATTCTGGGCCAGAGACTTGGTAAAGGCATGGATCGCTCCTTTAGTTGCTGAATAATCCAGCAGACGACCACTGCCCTCCAGACCGGTGATCGAACCGGTATTGATGATATTCGCACCCTCTTTCATATGCTTTAAAGCAGCCTGCACCATATGAAAATATCCATAAATGTTCGTCTTGAAAGTATGGTCCCACTGTTCTTCACTGATATCGTCGATCCCATCCTGGTGCTGCTGGTAAGCGGCATTATTCACAAGAATATCCAAGTGACCATACTCGGATACCGTTTGCTCCACCGCAGACTTGCAGAAGGAAGCATCAGTGACATCACCGCAAATCAGCAGGACCTGATCACAGCCACCGTTGCTGCCGACCGTCTGTTGAATGTAGTTACGAATGGCTTCCGCATCCTGCTGCTCTTCTTCCAGATAGGTCAGCGCAATACAGGCACCTTCGCGGGCAAACAACGTTGCGACAGAACGCCCGATTCCGGAATCTCCACCTGTAATCAACGCTACCTTTCCCTCCAGCTTATTTGCGGCTCGGTAATCGGGGGCTTCGAAATGCGGATGAGGATCCATCGCTTCTTCAATTCCAGGTTTTTCCAGTCCCTGGGGAGGAAATTCCGGCGTAGGCTGTTGGCGGGGCATAATACGTTTCCTTTGTGCTACTGATTCGAGTCAAATAAAATGAGTCGTAAGATTTTTCGTAGAAGTCTTTTATCAGTGATCACAGCATTTCGCGTACCAATTCCGTCAGGAAATCATCAGAGCATTCAGCGCAAGGACTTCGGTAACCTTCGCGGAAATAATGACGGTCTGTGCCAGCGAGAATCGACTTTGACTGTTCTCTCTTTGAACAATCTGCTCGGCGGGAATTCACCGGTTCAGACAATTCTGATTTGAGAAACGGGTTATTCTTTATCAGGAAGCACCGAGTAATAATAACTGACGTCGCGAATCTGATCCGGCTTCAGTCCGTCGACAGCCGCATGCATCAGATTGGCTGACTTGGAACCGCCGCGGTTGCGGTTTTGAAACAGTTTGATCTGCAGCGCGAGATAATCCTGGTACTGTCCGATCAGAGTCGGGTAAGCATTTTTGAATGGCTTGCGTGTCGTAGAGTGACAGTCTGCACAGGCGGGGACATCCTGATCTGCAATGCCTTCTGCAGCGATCTCGGCACCGCGTTCAAATGACGCAACTTCTGCTTCAGAATCGCGGTTACTCGATGCTTCTCCGTTCTGATTTTCCTTCGAAGGAAACGGGGGCAGACGAGAATAATAACGTGATATCTCCTGGATCTCTTTCTGATTCATCCTGCTGGCAATTACCTCCATGGTACCGCTCAAGCGATTGTCATGATGATAGGCTTCCAGGGAGACCCGTAAATAAGCCTCATTTTGTCCTGCCAGTCGGGGAAATACGCCCAGTCCCCTCCCCTGCCCGTCTACGCCATGACAGCCCGCGCATTCTTCGATTACCAGGTGCGGAACTGGTAAAGAAGTTCCTTCTGCTGAATCGATCGACTGATCACTCTGCTTTTGATGTTCCCCCCAGACCAGTTCATCGTATTCTGCAAGATCCAGTTCAGAATATTGCAGCAGAAACGCAACGACAGGCCAGATTTCATCATCGCGCTTCAGTTCGGGCCAGGCAGGCATCCCTGTCATTTTAATCCCGTGTTTCACAACATAGAAAAGTTCCTGGGGTTCACGCTGCGGGACGATTTTTTGCAAATCAGGCGGCTGGGGAGTCATCAGCGATACCAGTCGCGGGCGCACGCTGTCCGGTTTACCGTGACAGACGCGACAACCGGTTTCATAATGGCCTGCTCCTTTAATGATCAGTGCCCGATCCTCAAGGTCAGGAACTTTGATTCCGGTGCTGTGCGTCGCGACAGATCGCTCTTTGGTAAAATTCAGAAACCATCTGGTGATTTCCCAGTGTCCCGAACTGGCTTTCACAGGAATCACGCCACTGACGACGACCAGCGCGCCGCCGATGACAGCAACCAGGCCTAGAGTACCAATGATTTTCCAGCGTCGTTTCATGATGACAACTCCTCTCGCTGACTTTTGATCCACAATAAATCCACTGTAAGCCAGATCCCTCCGGAAAGGTAAACAATCCCGCCCACGACCAGCATGATTGCACCTCCCAGATGCTGATCCTGCAGCGCAGACATGGTTGAAAATCCCTGATGATGTGTATAAACCGAACGTGGTGCGAGTGCCAGTAAAGCGCCCAGCAGGGTCATATGCATGGACGTCAACAGCAGCCCGACTACTCCCGCGGCACTCCGCGCACGACTGCGGAGGATCGTCCCGCCGAAAGCGGATATCCAGACTGCGACGCCCGCCAGCAGAAAGGACCCCTGTTCTGCAACGAGTCCCCAGGCTGTCATCCGAGCCAGATGATGCAGCCCTGGTGCATGCCATGCCCAGACAATAATCAGTTCTGCCACCGACGCCGGGATCGGTGCGAAGAACACGGGGTACTTGATCACGGGATCAAACCGACTGCCGGCAATAGCCAGACTGAGCAAGGGAGCTGCTACAGCCACAACCAGCATATGCATGGTCATGTGCGCAAAAAACGCATGATGTGCCAGCGCAGGAAGTGGCCCCGACCAGGCAACCGCCAGGCTAAGCAGCCCTGCCAGCAGCAACCAGACCTGCACCTTCCGATAACTGGCAGAGGAATGGTTGTTATCCGCACTTGTCGTTTGATTCGTCTTCGTGATTGCAGTCATGCCAGTTCTCATTAGTCACAATTTCCAAAAAACAGTGCCACCGTCGCTACGAACAAGGTCGCAACAGTACTCAAAGCGGCGAGCAGAAAAGTTGCCATTCCCAGAAAGCGGTAACGATCCAGAGGCGTATCGTCATTATGAGAAAGATCTGCAGCAAGATGTCGATGTCGACGAAAACCGCTCCAGCCAGAGTAGCCGATCACGGCGATTGCCAATAGCGTATAAATTCCAATCGCGATTCTCACGGTAGTAAAACTGTTTGCCGAACCGGAATATTTCGCGCACCAGATCGCAGCGGTCAGGTAACAGGCCAGCAGGTGCAGCGCCCAGACAAACGGTGGTAGAAACATGAACCAGATGCGTTCATGCCTTTCATGATATTTTTCAGAATGATGTTGTTCCTGCTCCATGATGGTCCTCATGATACACTGGGAAAACCTGCGATCACGCCGACAGTCATAACCACAGTCAAAGCCAGAAAATGCCAGTACAGTGAGACATTCACAATGTCCGCATCCCAGCGGTCCGTCATTTTCCCTGCCGCCCTTCTCGCCAGGCAGTACAATTGCATGATGATTCCCAGGATCACATGCAACACAGTCCAGCCCGTCAACACCAAGACGATTGCCGGGTAGACATGCTGTGTGGGATCAAGGCCGGTCAACCAGGGGCCGGCCAGTAGCGCACAGCCACCTGCCAGTGAAAAAACGGCGGCCAGCGAGAGCGACAGATAAAAGGCGCTGGTATACCCCGCCCGATTCCAACGTCGGGAGAGCAACGTCAAGCCATACGCGATCATCACCAGTACCAGTCCCGTGACCGGCCAGAAGACTCCCGGCCCCGGCAGCGGTTGGGGAGGAAAATCATCGTGAATCGTCCAGTAAAAGAAATAACCAAAGATCAGTGAGACGAATGCCGTGATGTCAGCAGTCATCGTGATAAACATGGCCCACCAGCCGACGGCACTGGGACCGGAAATATACAAGGGCAACGAGAGTCCCAGCCCCACATCTTTCATTTCTTTTTCGGGTATTTCCGCGGTGCCGGTCCAGACCCAGGTCAGAATGACAACGATCGCGATCAATCCACTGAGAATTGCAGCCAGCCACCAGTGATAGGTCGCAAAAATAAAAAACCCACCCGTAAATAATGCGGCAAAAAATGTGAGAAAAGTCGGCCCTCCTACCCGCAGGCATTGGATGGGCTCCGCATCGATCACCGTTGTGACCAGCGTCTCCCGTCTCCCTTCCACCGCGTCGGGCAGATAAAAACGACCTTCATCTACATCGCGCACAAAGTCAGGTTGTTCCCATAACGGATAACGACTGTTGATGATGGGAATCGTGCGTACGCCCCAGGGTTGATCCGGCATTTGTGCCAGCCACTCCAGTGTTCCCGCCTTCCAGGGATTTCGCTCCGAAAGCGGCTGGTTCCTGCGAGGCCGTACGACATCATATAAAAAGAGCACGAAACCGGCTGCCAGAATGATCGATCCCAGGCTGGAGATCAGGTTCAGAGTATCGAAGCCGATGTCAGCAGGATAGGTAAATACGCGACGGGGCATTCCCAGTAAACCGGTGATATGCATAGGAAAAAATGTAATATTGAAGCCGATCAATACGAGCCAGAAAACAATTCTGCCAATCCGTTCCGAAAGCTGTTTTCCCTTGACCAGCGGAAAGAAATAGTAAAAGCCCGCCATAATCGGAAAGATGGTTCCTCCAATCAAAACGTAATGCAGATGGCCTACGATGAAGAAAGTATCATGCGCCTGAAAATCAAAGGGCGCCACCGCCACCATTACTCCCGTTAATCCGCCGATGATAAACGTCGCGAGACCTGCAAAAATGAAATGCAGACAGACTGAGCGTTTGACATTTCCTGCAGTAAACGTTGCCAGGAAACAGAAGAGTTGCACTCCGGTTGGAATCGCCACGGCCTGCGAAGCCGCGGAAAAGATGCCGATCGAGATGCCAGGCAGACCAGTGGTAAACATATGATGGACCCACAACCCGAAACTGAGAAAACCGGTCCCCACCGCCGACAGCACGACCCAGCTGTATCCGACCATTGGAGTTCTGGCAAACGTCGGTACCATCATCGCCATCAGAGCAACCGAGGGCAGAAACACGATATAGACTTCCGGATGTCCAAAGATCCAGAAGAGATGCTGCCATAACAGCGGGTCACCGCCCCGCTGGGGATCGAAGAAAGGCCAGTCAAACGCGCGTTCCATCTCCAGCAGAATGTCACCTGCAATCAGTGGCGGAAAGGCAAACAGAATCATTCCCGCAACAACCAGGATGTACCAGCAATACAGGGGAATCAGATTGATCCGCATTCCAGGGGGACGACATTTGAGGACACCCACTATCAATTCAATCGCGGCAGCAATCGAGGCAATTTCAATGAAAGTTAATCCCAGTAACCAGATATCAGCGCCTATGCCAGGTTGATATGAAGTCGTCAGCGGGGGATACATAAACCAGCCCCCTTTGGGAGCGGCGTCGAAAAACAGGGAACCACAGACAAAGATTCCACCGATCACGAAACTGTAGAAGCCGTACGCTGACAAACGGGGAAAAGGCAGATCGCGTGCGCCCAGCATCTCAGGGAGCACCATGATGGAAAACGCTTCAAAAATGGGAACGGCAAACAGGAACATCATCACCGAGCCGTGCATCGTAAAGATCTGATTGTACTGATCAGCGGTTAAAAATGTATTACCAGGCACCGCAAGCTGAATCCGCATCAGCAGCGCCAGCACGCCACCAAACAAAAAGAAACAGAACGAAGCGACGGTATACCACAAGCCCACTTCGGAATTATTGACTGCCGACCAGTAGCGCCAGCCGCGCGGCGTTTCCCAGGCCTTCAACAGTCTCTCTGCAGACTGCCGACGGTATTCTGCAGAATCACGATCCTGCTCTGAGATCAAATTGGAGGGTTCAGAATCCATATCGTCCGGCTTCATTTCAGTTGTTCTAAATACTTTGACAGAGATTGATATTCATCGTCACTGAGCGCGCGAAATTCAGGCATCTTCACACCGGGTTTTAATGCAGAGACATGCGCGATCCAGTTCTGAAGGTTTTCCCGATTATTCACAAACATGTCTGCTCCCAGGGAATTACGACTGCCGATATGTGTCAAATCCGGTCCGATGGTTCCGTCGGCCTCCGTTCCCCGTATGGTGTGACAGGCACCACAGCCCGTTTGCAGGAATAGCTCCTCTCCTCTTTCAGCGGCTTCGTTTCGCGGTGCCAGTCTGTCTGCAGACTGCTGCGCCAGCCACTCGTCATACTCCGCTTTTTCGACGACATCGACCGTAAAATTCATGTAGGCATGAGACGCACCACAATACTCAGCACAGGCCCCCCGAAAACGTCCGGTCTTGGTGGGATGCAGGGTGAGGTGCGTGGTACGGCCGGGAATCATGTCTACTTTTCCGCCCAGTGAGGGAATCCAGAACGAATGCACGACATCTTTGCTGGAGAGGATAAATTCAACCGGTTCGCCGCGAGGCAGTCGAATTTCATTAGCCAGTTCGATCGGCTCCCCGCTTTGATTTGGATAACGCACACGCCACCACCATTGGTAGCCCTGCACCTCAATCTGCAGAGTCCCCGCCGGTGGTCGAGCCAGCAGTGCAGGCAGAAGATTTAAACCATAGATCAAAAGAATGGTCAGAATGATCGTGGGAGCGATCGCACCTCCCCCGATAATAAACAGGGCGGATTTCTGCCGATGATGGGCGTCAGGATTCAGATGCAGGGTATAGATCGACAGGGCGATCATGATCACCCAGATGATTGTTGCGCCACCGGCCATCCACCAGAACAGACTTGCAATCTGCTCGGCTCCTGCTCCTGCAGGACTCAGTGCTGATTGCGAACCGGAACAACCAGAAATTAGAATTCCTGCACAGATTAGCTTAGCCTTGACAGCGTCACTCGCAGCAGGCATTTCAATCACTTTCATAGTGGCGGGTAAGCGATACGTTCGTTGTGTCTATATTATTATGATAATCTGGAAAGATCGAATCACCTGCAATGCAGGAGTGTGGTTTGAAATGATATCGTAAGACTGTGTCCCGTTTTACTCAAACATCTCCCGGACCAGTTCGATTGATTATAACAGATCGAGAGACATTATTGTTAAGTGTGATATGTTTCAGGATATAAAGGCCCGGCCAGATTGTGAAGCCAACCTTCCTGTATTTACAGAACGGTATCTGGCCGAGCCCGAATAACTGGTAAGAGCAATCATTGTTTTAAAAAACGTTTATCTTAAAAGGCACGGGTTTTCTGGCGATTCGATCCCCGGGTTCGAGCCGGTAAGTCAGCTTTCGCTTTCGGTTCTGATTTGGCAATTCCAATCACGCCCAGACCGGCGCGCGGACCGGCATCTCCGGAAGGCTGACTGGTCAGATCATCGGCACCGGCATGAACGACAATGGAGCGGCCAATCACATCGGAAATCTTAAAATCCTCCGACCGCTTATCGATCACCGCGATGCCATTCTGATCGGCGGTAATATTTCCCAGGTCGCCAGCATGATGTTCTTTTTTACCAGGTTTCCCATGTTGATGACCTTCAGGAGCATAATGTCCCCCCGCGGAACTGCCATCGACGGCACTGATATCACCAAACTCATGAATGTGAAATCCATGCTTGCCCGGTGAAAGCCCTTCGATTTTACCCGTGAGGTGTACCATGCCTTTACTCTGTTTCAGTTGAACCATACCACTCACACTGAATTCTTTGGTCGGCATTATTACGGCTACTGCCTGCGTTGTTTTAGAGTCTGTTTCTTTAAGGTCTGACTGGACCGCGGACACCATTGAGGTCGCCACGGGAATGACAGCAGAGAGAACATATAAGACTTGTATTTTCATGGTTCAAATCCCTTAATTGATAACTGTGATAGCATTCTCTGTTATCACTCCGGTTTTAAACAATCCATTAAACAAGCCTCCCCACGCCGATCTCCAGCAGTGAGGAGGCGGAGATATTATCATCAGGCGCGGGCTGCTGCTTTATTCGTCGATTCTTCGGCGATTTGAGTCAGAATTTTGTCAGCGTTACCTTCTTCGTCCAGCGTTTCCTGCAGGATTTCAGCCAGATTGGTTTTTCCCAGACGCTGGGCAAAATTGCGGGCAGAGCCGTAACCGGCCATTTCATAATGCTCTACACGTTGAGCCGCGGCGATCAAGGCAGCATCTTTGACATTGGAATCCCCCTTCGCCTGCACCATTTCTTCACCTTCGCTGATCAATCCTTTCATGGCTTCACAGGATTCTCGCTTAGGCTCCACGCCCATCCCCTTGAAGACAGCCTCCAGGCGTTTCACATGTTCTTTGGTTTCGCCCAGATGCGTCTGGAACGCCGACTTCAGTTCCTGGCAGGAAGCGGCCTCAGCCATCTTGGGCAAGGCATCGACGAGACGGTTTTCGGCATCGTATAAATCCTGAATCTGCTCAACAAATAAATCCTCTAAGTTGGAAAACTCTTTACTGGAGAATAATCCCATTCCGATGCTCCTGATTTTTAAATGACATTTCGTTCCGCGAAAAGCAAGACAATGACACACTGTCATTGCAGTAACACCAGAAAACTCCGCAATTTTTATGCCACGAGAATCGAAATCAGTTCCTCTTCGTCTGACAAATCTGCGACTAACCCAGGTCAGGGAGAAAATGAAAAGTGCGGTTGGACGTATAAGATCCCTGTCGTCTTCGGCAACCAGTTCCAAAACAATCGAGTTAACAGAAACATAGATGCCTAAATACAGGAGTGCAGGCAGTGATTGTAATGTATTCAGATGGGGTGGGCTTCACTTTTGAGAGTAATTTCGATCACTGCCGGGAACGGGTTTTCGAAATCAGACAGCGTTCTGTCATTCATTTTATTAATTCTTAATCCGCATTCAGATACGATGGGGATGCACGAATGACTGTTCTCTTCAAATCGTCAGTTCACAAACCGCTCTGGTTGCTGGGCAATCAAACAGGTGATCAATGGCAGGCAGAAGAACGAAACTTATTGATAGGAATCACTGATTCATGTCCGACAATTTGGCACAGATGCTGGATGGAGACTGTATTCATTTAAACAGGCTTCCATTCCTGGAGAGCCAGAGAAATTGAATGGATCTGTGACAAATCGAATGCATGTCAGCTATGCTTCGTGGCGATCACCGTATAGAGGGCGGGCACAATGTAGAGAGTAAAGATCGTTCCGATTGCCATGCCTATGCCCAGGGTAAAACTGATGGCAAAGCGGCTGGCAGCCCCGGGGCCTCCCGAAGCGATCAGCAGCGGAAGTAATCCCACCAGTGTGGCAATTGTCGTCATTAAGATAGAGCGTAAACGCAGTGCCGCTGCTTTTTCAATCGCCTTTCGTCGATCCAGACCTTCGGACCGTTGAATCTCATTCGCGAATTCCACCAGCAGAATTCCATGGCGAATAATCGAACCAATTAACGCCAGTAAACCAATCTGCGTATAAATATTGATGCTGGCGATTCCCAGGGCAAAAAACAGCATGGCCCCCGCGAGTGACATCGGAATGCTCACAAACATGATCGCCGGATCGCGAAAGCTTTCGTACTGGGCTGACAATGTTAGATACATCATCAATATCGCCAGCGCAAAAGCGACCAGCAGTGATGTATTTTCAGAGACAAACTGCCTGGATTGACCTTTCCAGTCTGTTACCACATTCTGCCCCACAGACTCTTCGACGGTGGCTTGCAGAAATTCAATTAACTGGTCGAAAGAAACGCCGGGAGCCGGGACGCCTGATAACGTCGCGGAGTTGAGTTGATTGAACCGTTTCAGTTGTCGCGGCTGAATTTCGTCTTCCAGTGAAACAAACAGGGAAAGGGGTACCAGTTCCCCGTCACGGGTCGCGACTCGATAGTCGAGCAGCTGATCCGTCTGCAGGCGATGTTCGCGTGCCACCTGGGGAATGACGCGATAGCTGCGGCCATCGTAGCTGAAGTAATTGACATAGCCCCCGCTTAACATGGTCGCCAGATCCCCTCCCAGCGTACTGATATTAATGCCCAGCGCGGCTGCTTTATCACGGTCAATTTTAATTCTCTGTTCCAGTTTATCAAACTTGAAATCCGACTGGATGAAAGTAAACAATCCACTCTCCCGGGCTTTCTTCAGAATGGTTTGCGATGTTTCATACACGACCCGCGGCTCATCAATCGAGCTGATCACAAATTGCAGCGGAGGACCTTCTCCTGCCCCGGGCAGTGTGGGAGGAGCAATCACCACTGCCTCCAGTCCTGCTACTTGTGCAGCAGACATTTGAATTTTCTGCTGCAACTCCATCTGAGTGGGCGCGCGTTGTTCCCAGTCTTCTAATATCACACCGCCGAAAGCGGAACTGCTTCCTCCGCCGGTATCCCCTCCTCCGCCGTTCACCGCAAAAAAATACTGAACGCCCTCCACCTGACTCACTCTCTCTTCCAGAACAGCAGTCCAGCGTTCCAGATGATCGATCGATATATTTGGATCTGCATTTGCAGAGACGATCAGGAACCCCTCGTCTTCCGGCGGAGAGAGTTCTTTATTAGCAGCATTAAACAGAAAATACAGACTGACGAGAATGCACATCCCTGCCGCCAGGATAATCCAGCGGGCATCCAGCGCCAGCCCCAGCGTCTTTCCATAGCCACGGGAGAGTGCCTGAAAACCCTGATCGACTTTGCGGGCCAGCCACCTTTTCTGCATACCGGTTTTCAGCAGATGGGCACACATCATCGGTGAAACCGTGAGCGCCAGAATACCTGAAATCAGCGTCGCACCGGCAACCGTATAAGCAAATTCGGTAAACAGGCTGCCCGTCAGTCCGCCCATCAGTCCGACTGGAGCAAAAACAGCCACCACTACGAGATTCATGGCAATGATGGAACCGGTTAATTCACGCACCGTTTTTTTCGCTGCCTCTTCGGGGGTAGCTCCCTCTTCAATATGCCGCGTGGCGTTCTCGACCATCACAATCCCGTCATCAACCACGGTCCCGATCGCCAGGATCAATGCCAGCAATGTCAGCAGATTGACAGAGTACCCCAACATCTGCATCAGAAAAAAAGCGCCGATGATCGCCAGAGGCATTGCAATCCCCGGAACCAGTGCCGAACGCAACGCTCCCAGAAACAGATAAATCACGACGGTCACGATGAACAATGCTTCAATCAGAGAACGGATGACTTCATCAATCGAAGCTTGCACCGCTTCGGTGCTGTCATAAACAACAATACCTTCCAGTCCGGCTGGTAACTGATCTTTCACCTGGGGTATCAGTTGCCGAACACCCGCGATGGTATCAAGCAGATTCGCTTCCGGAGCGACCTGCACACCAATGAAAGCTACATTTTTCCCTTCAAATATCACGGAACTGTCATAACTTTCCGCACCAAGCTTCACTTTGGCAATATCACGCAGACGAATAATCGTGTCACCTGCTTCCCGAATCACCAGATTTTCAAATGCTTCGACTGAACGCAGATTCGTATCTGCTTTTAATGGAATTGAAATCAGCGGACCTTTGGTTTCCCCGACGGCAGACAGGAAATTACTTTCAGCAATTGAGCGACGGACTTCACTGGGAGTCACCTTGAGGGAGGCCATTTTACCGGGATCAAGCCAGAGCCGCATCGCGATATTCTGGGCACCTATCACCTGTGCCTGTTGAACGCCGGGCACTGTCTCCAGACGCGGGCGGACAGCACGGGTCAGGTAATCGGTAATTTCACTTGCTTTGAGGACTTCACTGAAGAATGCCATATACATGGCCGCTTGATCGCTGCCTCGACTGATGGTGACAATCGAGTCTTCTGATCCTTCCGGCAGGCGATTTCGGACCTGTTGAATTTTAGTCAATATTTCAGCAACCGCTGCATTGGGATCATACCCCAGTTCCAGCCGTGCCGTGATTGTACTGGTCCCCAAGGTACTGCTGCTCTCGAGGTATTCGATTCCTTCCGCCGTGGCGATTGTCTGTTCCAGCGGAGTCGTGATAAAGCCCTGAACAAGTTCTGCATTCGCACCGATGTAGGGTGTGACAATTCGAATCGTTGTGGATGTGGTTTCCGGATACTGTCGTACCGTCAGAGAGTTCATTGCCTGCACTCCCAACAGTAGAATGACCAGTCCGACAACGGTCGCCAGGACGGGACGTTCGATAAAACGGTCCAGAACATTCATGGCGCGGTCGCCTTCGCATCGACATCACGGGCGACGTCGGTTTGGGCGATCTGGACAGGGCTCCCATCATCGATTTTCAGCTGACCGGAAGTCACAACACGGTCACCAGGCTCGACACCTTTTCGAACTTCAATCAGCTTTCCCCGCCGTTCCCCGGTCTGAATAAAGGAGCGCCTGGCTACCAGAGCAGCGTTTTGATCGTTTCCGTTTTTCTCAGAATTGTCTTCCTCTGTGGCATTTTTGTTTGCGGCATTTTTCTCTGCGGGACGATCAGGAACGTCGGCTTGCTGTTTTGGATCTTGTTTCTGGACAAAGTAAACGGACTTTCCGTACGCATTAAATGCAACGGCAGTCTGCGGAATCACAACCACTTCACGATTTCCTGACAATTCGACAACCACCTGGGCAAACATTCCCGGTCGTAACTTGCGTTCTTCATTTCCAAGCTGAGCCCGAACTTTGAAGCTGCGCGTCGACTCTTCAACCAGAGGATTGATGGCGATGACAGACCCCCGAAAAACACGATCGGGATGGGCACTGACTGTGATCCGGACCGACTGTCCCTCACTGATCACTCCCGCATTCTGTTCAGGCAGATCAAAGTCGACATAGATCGGATCCAACTGCTGTAACGTGGCGACGGCGGTTTCCGGTGAAAGATACTGGCCCAGGCTGATTTTACGTATGCCTATTTCACCAGTGAATGGCGCCTGGATTTCCTTTTTATCGATAATCGCGCGCTGACGGTCTGCAGAGGATTTCAGTCGCTCCACTTCGGTCAGCATCTGCTCATAATTCTCCTGGGTAGTCGCATCTTTCTGCAACAGTTCTTTCGACCGTGCTAGATTCGAACGCGCCTGTTTCAGCTCGGCTTCGATGGATTTGAGTTCCGCTTTTTCGCGGGAAGCATCCAGCTGAACCAGCAACTCCCCCCGGCGGACCCGTTTTCCGGATTCAAACAGAATCTCTATCACTTTGCCGGCCAGTTCGCTGGTCAGGTCTGTCCCTTGAATCGCGCGAACCGTACCGATGCCGGTTCTTTCGTTCTGCCACGTCTGTTGTTCCGCTTGAGCAACGGTCACAGTAGCCGGGGGTCTGCGAGGGCCTGGGGCTTTCCTGGCTGTTCCAGTCAGATACCAGTAGGCGGCTGACCCTGCTCCCACAACCAGAAGGACGAGAAAAATACTGGTAAAAAGAGATACTTTTCTCTTCGTGGTCCTGTCAGATGCTTTCTGGTCTGGCCCCGAATCCTGATTTGATGAATCCATTGATTCTCCATTTCGCAAAGACCCGCAGTATCAATCCCCTTATTCAGTTCTGTTAAAGAAACCAGATTTGCATCTCAGAAACATTGTTTTATCACCAGAAGGAAAGAAGTCGCTCTCTACTTCTGATCACGATCATGAATATGAGCGGGTGGCGCTGTTGCTTCCACAGCCACCAACGGTTCCAGAATGCGGTAACGGTGGACGGCTTCTTTGGGGACAACCCAGCTGTCACCAGCGTTTAAGATGATCTTCTGGTCTTCCAGTTCCAGTTCGGCGCTGCCTTTGATCACGTAGCCCACCACTTCGTAATCGCGGCTCATTGGCTGGGGATCTGGCTGAGTAGGAGATTCTTCCCAGAGTCGCATGGAGACGGTCACACCTGAGGCCAAATATTTCTGCCCCATTGATCCCTGTGGTGAATGGGCAGAATCCACTTTCTTGACACTTGTATCATTCATGGATTACTCCTGATGTTGAGTCAGTGCACAATACGCAATATTCGTGATTATGAAGTTGACATTAAAGATAGAAACAGCATTAGCTTTAACGCGAATCAGCTGACGTTGATTGGGCTGATCGATCTCACAGCGAGACAGGAAGCAAGATCTCCGTCACTCTCGGCAAGTGACTGGTTAAAACAAATAATAGATGCTGCCTGCTATGACATGTCACCCATCTGATATTAAATCAGACAATCCCTCCAGGAGACGAAGGTGCGGAAAGCCTTCCTTCATCGGGTTGGGGCAACCACGTCATCTCTGACGCACCTGATCTTCGATTGGCAGCATCTATTATTTTGAATAATAGTTGGTTTCGCAAATCGCATGCCGCTTACCTGGAGAAAGTGTGGGTTGTCGTCGGTTTTTCCAATTCCCCACTGCAATATGACTGCAGTCTGGTAGCTGATTCTTCAGGGATAGACTGAATATTAGACTTGTATAAAGAGCAAAAACTGATTCACAGTCGATCTGCTGATTTTTACAGGACCAGCCAGGTTCAGGAAACATTATGGTTGCTGAGCGTTCATATTGTTCAACCAATGATCAGTCGAACTTCAAAGATCCTCCGGTTCAGTTCTGTCTTCATTTTATTTTGTTTTTAAATAACAGGTTCGTTCCATGATGATTATTGTGTGGCGCATCTAGCAAATTCGCAAAATGAAAGGATTCGGAATGCGAAATGCAATCTCTCTCCTGATTTAAATAAATAATGCTAATCATCTCAGGTGAAATCGAACATCAGCATTAAGTAATGGTCAGTATCGGCAGGGCAAAAAAATGAAGGCTGTCACATACGATGAATACGGCTCTCCCCAGGTATTAAAGTTATCCGAAATAGACAGACCTGATCCCGAGGATTACGAAGTGCTGATTCAGGTTGCAGCGGCTGGTATCAATCCGATCGATGCGAGACTTCGTCAGGGTGAAATGAAATGGTTGCTGCCGGGAAGATTTCCCAGGGTCCCTGGTTATGATGTCGCCGGGATTGTACAGGAGGCAGATCGAGAGAGCGACCTGGAACCAGGTGACCGGGTTCTCGCATTTCTGGATCATATCTATGGTGGTGCTTCCGCTGAGTACGCCGGTTGCTCGTCTCGTTGCGTCGTCAGAATTCCCGAATCGCTCTCATTTGAACAGGCAGCGGGCCTGCCTTTAGCTGGTTCAACCGCTTTACAGTCACTCCGGAATTATGGGCATATCAAACCTCGCGACCGTGTTCTCATCAATGGTGCCAGTGGAGGCGTCGGTGCGTTTGCCGTTCAAATTGCAGTTGCTTATGGAGCCGAGGTCACTGCTGTCGCCAGTGCCCGGCATGAAGAATTTGTCCGCTCACTGGGTGCCTCCCATTTCTTTGATTACCAACGGGAAGACTTTACTGGTTCCTCCCGAAAATGGGAAATTATTTTTGATGTTGCCGGGAAGCGTTCCTACTCTCAGGTAAAACATTCCCTTGCGCGAACAGGTCAGTATGTCACAACTGAGCCCAGCTTTCGCGGATTGGCCATTTCCGTGCTTACCTGGCCACAATCAGAACAAAGCCATGTCATGTTGGCACATCCGAATAAAGAAGATCTCACAGAGCTTGTGCGGCTCTGGTCGGAAAAGCAGCTGATCGTCACTATTGCAGACATGATTCCCTTCAGTGACGCGGTCAAAGCACATCAACTCATTGAAGAGGGAGGCTTCTGCGGCAAACTGGTTCTCAAGCCCGATCCCTGACGCAGGCTGATACAGCAGGAACTACTTCACAAGCCAGGCCTCGTTTAGAAGTTCGTATCTGGTTCGGCACGGTTTTTGCGAATCTTTTGTTTGAGTTTCAAACGGTTTGATGATCTATCAGACCACGTGATCAAATCAATGTCGAAGTCAACTTCACGTTGGATGGATCAACTGTCTCACCTTTTTTGCGAGGAGAATTTCATGTTACGCCACTCACTTCATTTGATGCTGCTTGCCCTGCTTGCTGCAGGATGCAACGAACAAACAACCAATCCGGAGGTACCGGCAGGCAATAATCCGGCTCAGACCGAGATGGGTGCAGAAGGTCAACTGACCCCGGAGGCTACAAATGAAAATGAAATGGAGGCGGTTACAAAAGCAGTCTGTAAGCTCGTACCCATTGGTGACAGTAAAGTTACGGGGATGATTCATTTCACAAAAGAAGGAAATCAAATCCATGTTGAAGGAGAAATCACTGGTTTGAAACCTGGGAAACACGGTTTTCACGTTCATGAAAAAGGTGATCTGTCTGACAAGGAAACGGGCAAATCAGCGGGAGGACATTTCAATCCGACTGATAAACCACACGGTCGTCCCACCGATTCCGAACGTCACGTAGGTGACCTGGGAAACATTGAAGCCAATGCAGAAGGTGTGGCCAAAGTGGATATCGTTGATGAAGTGATTCAACTGAATGGTGAGAACTCGATTATTGGTCGCTCGATTGTCGTGCATGCCGGCGAAGATCAATTTACCCAGCCTTCAGGTGATGCTGGCGACCGCGTGGCCTTTGGCGACATCATTGAAGAAAAGACGGAATGAAAATAGTGAATTGAGATCAATTCCATTTCGGTCCTCTGACAGTCAGCGGTCGCGGCAGACCGTTGAACTGTCACAGAGGCGAAACAGCCCCGTACGAAGTGCAGCGGGTTCTGAGATCCGCGATGGGAGAAAAATAAGATGCCCCACTATATCTGCACCAATTGTGGCACTCAGTTCGCAAAAACAGATCAACCACCACAGGAATGTACCATCTGTAAAGAAGAGCGCGAGTTTGTTGCCTGGGGCGGGCAAAACTGGACCACCGCCGATAAACTTGCCCAATCGCACCGCAATGTGATCCGGATGGAAGAGAATGGATTGTACGGTATTGGGATGGAGCCCTCATTTGCCATTGGACAACGGGGTTTACTCATCACCCATTCCGAGGGAAATGTTCTCTGGGACTGTATCTCTCTGCTGGATAACAGCCTTGTGGAAATGTTGAAAGGGATCGGTGGAGTATCTGCCATCGCCATCAGTCATCCGCACTATTATACCTGCATGATCGAATGGGCTGAGACGTTTGATTGCCCTGTCTTTCTCCATCATGCAGATCGTAAATGGGTCATGCGGTCTGGTCCTGCGATTGAGTTCTGGGAGGGAGACACGAAAAGCATCGGCTCTGGACTGACGCTCATTCGCTGCGGCGGACATTTTGAGGGCGGCACAGTATTACACTGGCCCGAGGGAGCGTGCGGAAAAGGAGCACTGCTGAGCGGGGATATCATCCATGTCGTGCAGGATCGTCGCTGGGTCAGCTTCATGTACAGTTACCCCAATCTGATCCCGCTCTCCCCTGCGAAAGTCAGACAGATCGTGGACAGTGTCGCGCCCTTTGAGTACGACCGGATTTATGGTGCCTGGTGGGGAAAGACCGTAGCGAATAATGCCAGAGCCGCCGTTGATCGATCCGCCGAACGGTACATTCAGCATCTTCAGGAATGACTGTTTCAGATCGATAAAACGCAAGCATACTCAGTACATAAACGATAATATGACAAAGCCACCCAGATATAATACAAGCATCAAGACACTTTCAAAGCCGATATTGGCAGGACCGTGCTTCTGCCTGTAGATCAGACCGGAAAGTAGAATCACATTCAGTAACAGTGTAATGGAAATCAGAAAGAATTCACGCATTCCCACACCGGATGCATGATAGAGAGAACCACCAAGAAAGAAGCAATCCGCGGCGGCAATAAACAGGACGTCAAAGAAATTTCCACCGACAATATCGCTGACTGCCAGGGTGAGTGCTCCCCGTTTCACTGCCGCCAGACAGGTGACGAGTTCAGGCAGTGATGTCGCGCCTGCCATCAGAAAGCCACCGATCAGTGATGCGGAAATGCCTGTTTTCTCCTGAATATTTGCGGCAGTCTCTGCCACCAGGCTCCCGCTGATCAAAGTCAGTAAACCGGCAACAATGAGACCTGTCCAGAGCAGCCAGAGACGCTCATACTGTGATCCTTCGGCAGGTTCGTCCGCCACCGTTTCCGCTGTTTCATGGGGATGCCACATCGGTCGTTCCTTCACACGATAAGTCAACCAGAATGCCAGAGCGGCTCCTCCCAGCAGCAGCAGAGTGGCAGGATGCACCGGCCCCACCACAACATCCGGACTGCTTAATCCCAAAAGCACAATCGAAATCAGCAGGATCAACATGATCGTCTGCATCATCGTGGTCGCCGACGCAGCCGCATGTTCGAGATTCGCATTCCGGTGCAGCAGATCTGCCAGCGCCAGCACTGTGGTCTGAAAGGCGATGCCTCCCATCGCATT
This sequence comes from uncultured Gimesia sp., assembly GCF_963972345.1. Taxonomy (NCBI): domain Bacteria; kingdom Pseudomonadati; phylum Planctomycetota; class Planctomycetia; order Planctomycetales; family Planctomycetaceae; genus Gimesia; species uncultured Gimesia sp. Next base: position 29,522 of record NZ_CAXAVM010000074.1, read on the forward strand.
ACTCAACGCTAACACCGCATTCCCCTGCAGAGCAGCCGTAACAGAAGCTGCCAGTCCCGGCAGCGCAGTAATCAATCCCAGCATGATGGTACCGGTTACTGCTTCTCCCAGACCGGTCCGGTCGGCCAGACGATCGGCGTATTCAGCCAGTTTCACCCCGCCGATTCCAATCACGATCGCCGCAATAACAAATACAGTGACATCTCCCCAGAGAGGCAGGTCCAGTTGAATCATGCTTGGGCAGTTCTTTATTCAGGAATATTGTGCACAGCGCAATATCAGTTTAACCAGGTAAGATTTTATTAAATTCTTTGAACATCTGCAAATCTGGCAGACAGCTTTCACATCAGATTGACCGCTCAGCAATCAACGGGATGCTTCACCATTCAGTTGACTTATACATCATTCCTCAGCTCAGGCAGAACAGAGTCAGAATGTCAGACCGCGGTAAAACCAGAGAAAATCAAACAGATCATTGCCATTTCACAACAATGCATGACTCACACGCTGGTCTGTCTAAGACTCTGCAGTTTGACGAAAAGGTATCTCCCTGCAAATACCATACGACTCACGTATATCGGAAAGGAACTCTTCCCATTTTTCAGGATTCCAGAGAAAAACGCTTCTTTGGCATTCGCCTTGCTTCTTTCCAGAAATACGCATTGAGTCTGTATCACACATTCTGGAAAGAGACGGAGTGTAATCTCCGCGATCTGCATCCAGTGTAAATGTAGTTTGCCCAGCAAAGATGTTGCAAATACCTGGAATCAAGCTGACTTTTAAGAGATGCTGATTTCCAGGCGATAAGGAGATGTAAGACCGGATGAATGATTTCCTCTCGAACTGGAGCAAGGCAGCCTTAACTTCTGCGGGATTTTTCTGGATGGCGTTCTGGGCTTTCGCGCTCGGATACATCATCAGCAGTTGTATTCAGGTCTTTGTCACCCGTCAAAGAATGAAGAAGTCAATGGGAGAAGCCGGGCCCAAGAGCGTCGCACTCGCCACATTCTTCGGATTTATCTCCAGTTCCTGCAGTTTTGCAGCGTTGGCAACGACCAAGTCGCTCTTCAAGAAAGGGGCAGGTCTCGTTCCGTCCCTGGCTTTCCTGCTGGCTTCGACCAATCTCGTCATCGAACTGGGAATCATGATCGCCGTCTTCCTGAGCTGGCAGTTCGTCGTAGGTGAATATCTGGGTGGATGCCTCTTGATTCTGTGTACCTGGCTGATTGTCAAGCTGACGTTGCCGGCAAAACTTGAAGAGGCAGCGCGCGAGCATGTCGGTGGCGAGGAGGAAGAAAAAGAAGATATACCAGACTGGAAGGAGAGAATGACCTCGCGTAAAGGCTGGAAGCTGGTTGCCAGACAGTACTTCATGGAATGGGGCATGGTCTGGCGAGATGTGACCTTTGGTTTTACCGTTGCCGGAATCATCAGCGCTTTTGTTCCTGCTGAGTTTTTTACAACACTCTTCGCAGGTGCAGGGTCAGAATCAGATCCGTCTTTCGCTCAGGTGCTGCTGCAGACCATCGTAGGTCCGCTGGCTGCTTTCTTCACATTCATTGGATCCATGGGCAATATTCCACTGGCATCACTGCTCTACGCGAATGGGGTGAGCTTTGCAGGAATCATGGCATTTATCTTCAGTGACCTTGTGGTATTTCCAGTACTGCGGATCTCTGCACAATATTTCGGCTGGAAAATGGCTTTCTATATTCTTGCGGTTTTCCTGGTCTCTCTGATCGCCTCGGCCCTGGTGTTGCATTACGGCTTCTCATTCCTGGATCTATTACCACAGGGGAATACCTCAGCAGAGCAGGTAAAACCTTCCGAACGTTTTGCAATCGATTATACTTTATTTCTGAATCTTGCATTTCTGAGCATCACCGGGCTTCTGTTCTGGTTAAAATTAATGGGAGATCAAAAAGATCAGGGACACGAACATTCCCATCATCATCACAAAAAGAAAAAATGGTCGGACCAGTTGCTCACCGGAATTGCCTGTATCTCCGGCGTGTGGGTAGTCATCGGTCTGCTTCTCAATTTGAGGGCCTGACAGATTGATGACTCGACAGACGTCATGCTTTTGGAAATGGATAACTCCTTCCATGTTGCGAAACGATTATTTGAAGAAACTGGAAAAACGAATCGATGAATGCAACACGTTGATAGAAGAGTGGGAATTGAAGGCACAGCAGAAAGAAGCCGATCTCAAAATCACCTGTGAGAGGCATCTGGTTGAATTGCGACAACGAAGAGACGAGGCGCAGACCAGATTCCAGGAGATTCAGACCGCGGGGGAAGAAGCCTGGGAAGACATGAAAATTGGAACGGAACAGGCGCTGGCCGACCTACGCGCCCGCATGGAACAAGCGGCTTCCCGCTTTAATTAGAAGTTCTCATGGGAATCCGGCTTCAGCGAGATAGCTATTACCAGCCAGTCATTTCGGTAATGATGCGGAAATCAAAAAGCCATAGAACCATTAACTCATCATGTCAATTGATGCATACTGGGTCTGATATGCTCTATCTGTCAGTATATTTGCATAGATTATTACCTCTCTTAACTAACTAATATTTGCATTGGTTTATGGACACTGTATACTGAGCTTACGTTCCGATGTGATGAAAATGTATCGTTCTGAATGAAATAAGTATGACCAGACTGCGGGGAAACCCGTAATTAAGAATGACTGCAAATGGCAACCGAGTGGTACTGCAAACAGTCGGATCAAGCAACAGGGCCTTTCACCTTCCGTGAAATGATGGAGATGGTGCGGGAAGAGCAGCTTTTGCCTGAGACCATGGTCCGTCCCCATTATCTGGATGAATGGCAGAGGGCTGATTCTGTGGTTGGTCTGTTTCATATGGCACGACGGGATCCCGCCACACTACCTGTTGTCAATAATGCTATTAACAAGCCAGAAGATGAGCTCGCTGGCGCAGATGATCTGGATGCGTTTCTGGAAGGATCAGATGAGCCTGCGGGAACCGGTACCGACGCGGTGCACCAGGAACTTGAACGGCCGGGTTGGCTCAAGCGACTGCTTTCCTTAAGGAGCAGCAAAATCCCCCCGGTGCCCGTCGACCCTCATCGCGAAGTCAGTGTCGATCTCAGTCGACCTGCGCCGAACGGTTCTGCAATTCCCGGTGAAGAGATCAAGTCTGAAGCGGAGGCTCTACCAGAACCGAACGCACCCGTTGAATCAGCGGAGGATGCTGTTTCGACAGGCGCGTATTCAGAAGAGACCTGGGCATCGACGGTGAATGCAGCCGTTGAACGGATTGATGCGCGGGCTCCCAAACAGGAAGAGGTGCCCCCTCCCCGGCAGATGGTCCCCGCGATCAAACTTTCCATCCTGGAACATCCGGTCTTTCGTAAGCTGATTCTCGTCTGTGTATTAATCCTGTGTGCCAGTGTCGGCATTTACGGCTTTGTCAACTGGCTGGGCCAGGGAAAGCTTTACTTTCCACTGATCGGCGAAACCTCTCCCTTACTGTTTCTCGTGTATTCGGCCTGTTCCTTCCTGGTGAGCATCGCACTTGTCTCGCTGCTCGTCTATGTGGCTTCGCCCTATCTGCGTCTCGGTTACAAACTGGGAGCCACCATAGCGACAGCCAGTATTACCGTGTTTTGCCTGCTAAACTGGTCAGAGCAACAGAACATGATTTTTCCTTCGCGGAAACCGATTGAAGCAAAATTGATTTTTCCATTCATGGGCGAATGTTCTCAGTTCTCTTATTGGATGTACTTTGTGGATGTTGTGATATTTGTCGCAGTGTTAACCTACTTTGCCGCCTGGTGGCTGGAGACCCACGCTGATGAAGTGTAAACGCGCATTTGCTGATAATAAGCGGGAAATCCCACGTACCGATTCATCTCGCCTGAGAAGCGGATACACGATCCTGGAGCTGTTAGTTGTTACGGCCGTGATCAGTATCATGATAGCTCTTGCACTTCCGGCAGTGCAGTCAGCACGTAACTCAGCCCGACAAGTGCAATGCTTGAATAACATGAGAAATGTGACGCTGGGAATACTGCAGGCAACGGACAGTGCCAATCGATTTCCAGCCTGTGGTTATTTTGGTGATGGTACACCGGCTACGGGGGGCTCTTATCGCAGTTGGGTTGTAGCCACCCTGCCCTACATTGATCAGGCAAATCTCTATAATCAA
>NZ_CAXAVM010000075.1:0-33101 GCF_963972345.1 uncultured Gimesia sp.
CCGGGCCGGAAACCGTATCGTCTGGCTGCAGCGATTTCACAAATTCTTCGATGCTTCGCAGCCCGATTTCCGCAGTATTCTGCCAGCATCGTTCTCCGGTTTTTCGATATTTCCCCACAAACAGGTCCCCCCGTTGGGCATTGGAAATGACCCAGGTTTCGGAGATGTCAGAGGGGCTGTTCATTGCGATTGCTTCGAACGTATCAATCCCGATTACGGGACAGCCAGTCACATATCCAAAAGTTTTGGCGAACGTAATGCCGATTCTTAATCCGGTGAAACTGCCAGGTCCGCGACTGACGCCTGCACCTGTGATTTGCCGGGTGGTAATATCCAGCCGTTCGAGGATATGTTTGACTTCTGCGACCAGTGTCTGTGCGTGTTTTCGTCCCTGTTGCGACAGCTCAATCTGCGTGATTTGCTGACCAGGGCGATAGACGGCCACCGATCCGGAGAGGCCTGAGGTCTCTATGCCTAAATAAAACTCAGAATTTTCCACGCGCACACAAACAAAATACATCGAAAAAAGGGGGCAGATTCGTTACAACCGAGTATCAGAGTATGACAAACTCCTGAAATGCTTCCAAGTCTTGCGGACAGAATTTATCTGCGACTGCAGAGAAGCAGGTCGAAATCAGAAAGCCCGCCGCTTTAGTCGTAGCCGGAAATCACCAGCCGGCTGCCAACAAATGAACTATTTTCCCACAATCAGACTGTAAATATTGAAATGGATTATTTTAAAAAACTGGGTTCGCTGCTGACTGCTTTTGATCTGAAAACCAGTGGCAAATGGTTTGTGCTTTCCTGTCTGATCGGAATTGTGGCTGGCCTGGGTGGGATTGTCTTTGATGCATTAATTCAGGTTGTGCAGCACCACTCTCTTGTAGCCATCGCTGGATTTGATCACCCCCAGACGGTGGGAGAACACTCAATTTATGATGATGAAGAAGACAAGGTTGCCTTTTCCCCGTGGTGGATGCTGGCAGTCATTACCCTGGGAGGCCTGGCTTCGGGGTTGATTGTTTATAATATTGCTCCCGAAGCGGAAGGACACGGAACCGATGCGGCCATCGATGCATTCCATAACAAGCGGGGGCTGATATTACCCCGCGTTCCGATTGTGAAGACGATTGCCTCGGCGTTGACTCTGGGGACAGGCGGTTCCGCCGGTCGCGAGGGACCGATTGCCCAGATTGGCGCCGGCTTTGGTTCTTGGGTGGCAACTGTTCTGAAACTGTCCGCGCGCGATCGCCGGATCATGCTGGCGGCGGGCGTCGGTGCCGGAATTGGTGCGATTTTCCGTGCTCCCCTGGCCGGTGCCTTATTTGCCGCGGAAATCATGTACAGCAATGCGGATTTTGAATCGGATGTCATTGTTCCCGCTGCCATGTCATCGATCATTGCTTATTCCGTTTATTGTATGTCACTCCCTGCGGAACTGCGGTTTATGCCTTTGTTTGGTGATGGACTGCATCATACCGTTGATTCCCACTTCGAACTGATTCCCTATACGATTCTGTCAGTCATCCTGAGCCTGGCAGCCATGTTCTATGTGAAGACCTTTTACGGAACAAACCGGATTTTCAAAGCGATTCCGATCAAACCCATGTTCAAGCCGGCAATCGGTGCCTTTTTAACAGGTGTTGTCGGGATCGCCATGTATTATCTGTTCAATAAAGACCTGCAGGCATTATCGGTGATGTCGACCGGCTATGGCATATTGCAGGATGCCTTAACTTCCGCCGCCAGGATCAGCGTTCCCCTGTTGCTGACGGTTGCCGTCGTCAAAGTGTTTACGACTTCACTGACAATCGGTTCGGGAGGTTCCGGCGGAGTATTCGGTCCTTCGATGGTAATTGGCGGATGCGTGGGAACGGCCACCGGTCGAATCCTCCAGGATTTATGGCCGGAGATGGTCACACAACCGGAAGCCTACGGGCTGGTCGGGATGGCCGGTTTTTTTGCCGGAGCCGCCCATGCACCGATTTCGACGATCATTATGGTTTCCGAAATTACAGGTAACTATTCTCTGTTGTTGCCAACCATGTTGTCTTCCACACTCTGCTTCGTGCTTTGTCAGAAGGTGCATCTTTATCAGAAACAGTATCCCAGTCGACTCGATTCGCCAGCGCATCGGGGTGATTTCCTGATCGATGTGCTGGAAGGCAGCCACGTGTCGGATGTTTTTGATCCGGGCAGAAAGATTCAGTTGATTCATCAGTCGAAAACGCTCGATGAAATTGTGCACTCTCTGGCGGGAACACAGCAGCATTATTTCCCCGTAGTTGATGATGAGGGACGTATTATCGGCATCTTTTCCGAGGATGATGTCCGCGCTTACCTGTACGACGAGACCATCTGGAAGCTGGCATTAGCACGGGATATCATGGAGTCCAACTTTGTAAAAGTCAGGCCGGATGATGATTTGAATACGGTGATGCAGCGGTTTACCGCAATTAATGTGGAAGCTTTGCCGGTGGTTGATCAGGAAGATTCAGGCATCCTGCTGGGAATGCTGAATCGTAAAGAGACGATTGGTTACTACAATCAGCAGCTGATGAAGCATAAGCGTGCGGGTGAAGAAAGCGAGCTTTAAATCCGGAGTTACTCGTCCTCGCCGTCCGTATTGCGCATTTCAAAGAGAAAGCGGGACGGGAGTGTAGGCTGCTTCTTGCCCCACTTGGTTCGAGTCGCGGCACGACTTAAAGTAAGGTAGTCCTGGGCTCGGGTGATGCCTACATACGCGATGCGTCTTTCTTCTGCGATTTCCGCATCGGTCCCTTCCACAGAGCGTTTGTGAGGCAGCAGCCCTTCTTCCATTCCCACGAGATAGACGCGTGGAAACTCCAGCCCTTTGGCACTGTGAAGCGTCATGAGTTTGACAGCGTCCTGGGCCAGCTGGTCTTCTTTTTCGTTCAGATCATCGCGGTCTCCCAGCGCGGTTTCTTCCAGAAAACCTGTGGGGGTCGGATCGCTGGTGCGCCGACAGTATTCATTGATTGATTCGATGAACTGTTCGAGAACAACAATGCGAGCCTGCTGTTGCTCGGAAGTTTTGTATTGTTTTTTGATTTCCGCTTCGTAGTCGATCTCTTTGATCAGATCGTGCATGATTCGAGCAAGATCGCGGGGAGACTGTTCGAGTCGGCCGCGATAGCGTTTCAGCAGGTCGTGAAATCCATTCAGGGCGCCACTCGCGCGGGCACTCAGATCATTGGTCTGTTGAGCCGATGCGACCATCTCCCAGAACCGGTTTCCGGCTTTGACGGATTGATTGACCAGTTTCTCAACCGTACTGCTGCCAATCCCGCGCGTGGGGGTATTGATGATGCGCAGCATGGAAAGTTCATCCTGCGGGAACGCCAGTGCTTTCAGGTAGGCGAGCAGGTCGCGGATTTCGCGGCGATCAAAAAATGACTGACTGCCAATCAGCTGGTAACGGACATTGGTGCGGCGTAATTCCGTTTCGAAGACACGGGGCTGTTCATTGGTACGAAACAGAATGGCAAAATCGCGTAACGGGACGTTCTGGGCTTCGTGCAGATATCTGATTTCGCCGATGATCTTTTCGGCTTCGGTCAGTTCATCGGCCAGTTCAAGAAAACGTACCGGGGAACCCATTTTTTTGTGGGCGATCAGATGTTTTTTATGCCGATCCCGGTTATGGGCGACCAGGCGGTTGGCCAGTTCGATGATTTTATCCGTACAGCGGTAATTATTTTCGAGACGGACGACTTTGGCTCCCGGGAACTGTTGCTGAAATCCAAGAATATGCTTTACCTCGGCACCACGCCACCCATAAATCGACTGATCATCATCGCCGACCACACACAGGTTCTGATGAGGTTTCACGAGCGCCCGGATCAGGCTGAACTGGGAGAGATTGGTGTCCTGGTACTCGTCGATCTGGACATACTCAAATTTTTCCTGAACCCGCTGAAGGACTTCCGGGTGTTCTGAGAAGAGCTGGTTCGTAAGCATCAGTAAATCGTCAAAGTCCACGGCTCCACTGGAACGCAGTTTGGTCTGGTATTTTCGATAAGCCATGGCTGCCAGGAAATCGAAATCATTATCGGTATAGTTGGTAGACTCTTCCGGTGACACGTTTGCCATTTTCCAGGTGCTGATTCTGTTGAGCAGATCGCCGGGCCGCAGGCTTTTATCAGTGACTCGGATTTCCCGCAGCGCCGTTCTGGCTGCTGACTCCTGGTCGCCTCGATCATAGATGACAAACTTTCCGGGGTAACCCAGCAGGGATATTTCTTCTCTGAGAATACGGACGCACAGCGAGTGGAACGTGGAGATGAATGGCTTGGCGGGCAGCCTCTTACCCAGCAGGGCAGCCATACGTCCCTGCATTTCTTTTGCGGCCTTATTGGTAAACGTCACGGAGAGGATTTTATCCGGTGCAATTCCATTCCGGATGAGTTCCACCATGCGGTAGGTGATGACTCTGGTTTTGCCCGTACCTGCCCCGGCCAGTACCAGGAGGGGACCGGAGAGAGTGGAAGCGGCTTCGCGCTGGGCCGGATTGAGGGAAGCCAGGTGATTCGATTGGTTCGGGCTGGTAGACAGGGGCATGTAACTTAATCAATTGTCGTAAAAAACAGGAGCGAAAATTTCCTCATCGAAAGATGCTCCGTTACAGTTGAGCGAATTTAGTGACTTTCATCAGGATTGCCGGGTTTAGGCTGCGAGGGTGCCTTTTTGCGGGATGCAGGCTGCTCCTGGTTTTCAGGTGGTTCAGCGGTAGCTTCTCCAGGCGGCTTGCGTTTTCTGCGGCGAAGACGTTGCTCATTTGTTTTACCTGCTGGCTTTTGAGAGGACCGGGCTCGTTTTGAATTCGAATCAGATTTTTCCCGGGAGCTTTGTTTTTCAGGTTTGCCGGATGCAGGTCTGGCTGATGAACTTTCAGAACTTGCGGGATTTTGCTGTGCAACAGCTGTTTTCTGTGACTGGTAGACTTCTTTGAACGGGACGAGCATCTGATCGATTGTCTGCCAGCGATCCTGTGGGTACAGTTCCAGTCCTTTCATGATGGCATCTGCTAACTGGGGATTGATTCCCGGCAGGAGTTCCTGAATCGGTTTTGGTGGTGAATTGATGTGTTGCAGCACTGCTTCCATTGTTTCTGCTGATTTCCAGGGAAGCCGTTTCGTAAGCATCTCGTAGCAGGTGACCGCGTAGGAAAAAATATCAATCTGCTGGCTGGTCTTCTGTCGCTTGATCAGCTCAGGTGCCATGTAGGCAGCAGTACCAGTGCGGTTACCAGGCTGCAGAAATGGTGGTGTATTGGGTACCACGAGGCCGAAATCAATCAATTTGAGCTGCTGCTCGTTATTGACCATGATATTGCGAGGGCAGATATCGCGATGGATCCAGTTTTCCTTGTGGAAATACTGAATGGCTTCGCCGAGCTGAATCATGTATTTCAGGCAATTGGTCCGCATGTCCTCATTTTGTGCTTCGACCAGAAAGCTGAGGCTGTAACCTTCGATGAACTCCATGACGAGGAACTGCTCACCATCGGAAGTCAGTCCATGCTCGAAGGTTTTAACGATATGAGGATGTTGAAACTGGACGGCAATGTCGCCTTCTTTGGGTTTGTTTAACCCGACGAATCGCGCCTCCAGTTCTTCCGTTTTCTGCTTATGGAGCACCTTGAGTGCGACAGTCCTGCCGGAATTGAGATCCCGGGCACGCCAGACTTTAGACATGCTGCCCTGCCCGACTCGACCGATCAGCTCAAAACGTTGTTTGATGTTGACGCGCGGCAGGCGAGATTCTTTGGAAAAGAAACGCTTTAAAAAGTTCATGTATTCACCAGCAGGCAAAGAGTGAATTCAGGACCAGGTATATCCCGGGCTCAGAAGAATTGTAACCGGCCCATTACCAATAGTATAAGTGTCTTTGAGGCAATACGCAAAGTGCTGCCTGGCAAAGCTTCCAATAATACTGTGGAAGTAAGACCTGTCTGGTCAATGCGGTTGGTGACTTGAAGGTTGCAGAAATGAGAGATCAGGTACAATAGTCGATCAGGCGTGCCAGTTCCGAACGAAGCCTGGGTCGGGGAATGATCCGGTCGACAAAGCCATGTTCGAGAAGAAACTCACTGGTCTGGAAGCCTTCGGGCAATGGCTTTTTGATCGTCGCTTCAACGACGCGCGGTCCGGCGAACCCGATCAGGGCCTGTGGTTCTGCGACTACAATGTCGCCCAGCGAAGCAAAGCTGGCTGCGACACCGCCCATGGTGGGGTTCGTCAGGACGGAGATAAAGAGACCTCCTCTGTCATGGTAACGACCCAGTGCCGCTGAAACCTTACCCATCTGCATCAGTGAGAAAATTCCTTCATGCATGCGGGCACCACCGCCGGAACCACTGATAATAATCAGCGGTAGTTTGAGTTCTGTTGCCTGCTCGATGGCCCGGGTTAGCTTTTCTCCCACGACGGAACCCATACTGCCCATAATGAAGGCGGAGTCGGTAATACCGACCACCAGAGGGCGACCACGCATGTAGCCGCGTCCTACAACACAGGCGTCTTTCATGCCTGTCTTCTTCTGCTCAATCACGAGCCGATCTTTGTAGGTTTTATTTTTATCTGCAAATTCTAACGGGTCACCTGCTGTGAGATCTGCAAACCATTCTTCGAAGCTGTCCGGGTCGAGCAGTTGCTGGATCCGGGTCTCGGCGGAGATGTAAAAATGGTGATCACATTCCGGACAGAGTCCCAGCCCCTGTTCTACCTGTTTACGGAAGACAGTCGCATTGCAGGACGTACAACGGAGCCATAAACCTTCGGGAACACCGCGTTTAGGTCGCGATGAATGACTTAACCATGAATCGACATTAGATTTCGGCGCAGAACTCATCTTATTTGGCCTCCTCGAACCGCCACTTTGCTGCGTGGTTTCCTTGACCCTGGGGGGAATCCTTCTTTTCTGTTTGATCGTCACAACTTACCTGTTTTGAATCACTTTTTTTAGGTGGCGATTCAAGAATTTCGAACATTTCATTCTGACAAAATTTCCCGTGATGCTCAAAACAAATTTTTTGTTTATTTTCGTTTCGTAACAGGCAGGAAATGATGGTTGCCAGAGGCTCTGAAGCGACGATGGCAAAATTCTGTTTCTTTTTCAGGTACTTCTGAAGTGTTTTTTGTACGCGTTTGACCGCTTCTGAAGCCAGTTCACCCTCGGGCGGGCAAACGGTCTCTGGTGATTCGGACCACTGTTTGAGCAGTTTCGGATATTTCCGGCGAACTTCTTCGTATTCCAGCCCCTGCCAGAGTCCCTGGTTCAGGTTTTTCAGGCCTTCTTTTTCCTTTACGGGGATTCCCAGGTTTTCCCCCAGCTGTTCGGCGGTCGACAGGGCTGGTTCAGAAGAGGATGTGATAATGGTTTCAATACCAGAGTTTTCGATCTGCGCAGCGAGATTTTTAACCTGCTCTTGCCCTTCCGCGTTCAGTGGAAGGTCGAGTGTACCTTGTATTCGTTCGTCTTTATCAAAGTCTGTACAACCAGGTCGTATCAGTACCACAGTTGGCATTATTTTATATCTCTTTTAAGTTGAGGAAGCTGCCTGGTTCCTGGCTTTGGCAGCCAGTTCGCTGACAGCTGTAGAATAGTCGGCCTGATCGAAGATCGCACTTCCGACAACAAAATAGTTGGCGCCCGCGCCGGCCGTTTCAGCAATCGTATCCATGGCAATACCGCCGTCGACCGACAGAATCGTGTCGGCGGGGATCATTGATTTCAATTGTTTGATTTTGTCTAGACTCGATTCGATAAAGGATTGTCCGCCAAACCCGGGTTCTACACTCATAATCAGGACCAGTCCACACTGATCCAGGTAGGGCTCGACAGCGCTCAGGGGAGTTTTGGGGCTGATGGCTAAACCAGGGATCACCCCTGATTGATTTAAATGATTCAAAATCTCAGTGGGATCAGGAACCGCTTCGATATGCACGGTAATGGAATCACAGCCGGCTTTGATGTAATCATCAATATATTTTTCCGGATGGCTGATCATCAAATGCGCATCAAAGACCATGCTGGTCAATGAGCGGACTCGTTCGATCAACAGTGCTCCATAGGAAAGATTGGGAACAAAATGCCCGTCCATGACATCCCAGTGGAGCACTTGAGCGTCGGCTGTTTCCAGCAACTCAATTTCCCGATGCAGATTGCCGAAGTCACACTTCAACATGGAAGGGGCAATCACAGGTGAATTTGAAATCAGTTTGTGCTTAAGTTCAGAGTTAGTCATAGATTCCAGAAATAATATACGTTCGAAGATCAAAAACAAGTACCTGAGTTATAATCCCGTCAGACTGCTCGAAGTTCCCGAATTACTCGATTACTGTGATCCTGGATCGAAGTCAGGGGGATTTAACTGGATGCGGCCTGGAGTCAGTACGTTGAATTCATCGTCGTTAAATGTTGAGATTGGCTTTTATCAGTAAGCGTCACATTTTGACAATCTGATTGATCAGAGTCTAGTCGAAAGTTACCGAAAGTGATCTTATGTATCGGTGATGCCGGTTCGAAAAACAGCCGAGATGGGTTACATCTCGGCTGAATTTTCCGAACTGAATCAAAGCTTATATTCAGCAAGCTCTGATACAGCTTATAGTTGTGCCAGACGGGCGATCATGTCCGCAGTCCGGTTTGAATAACCATATTCATTATCATACCAGCTCAAGACTTTGAGCATGTTTCCGCCAATAACGGTGGTCCAGCCGGCATCAAAGATGGAGCTGTGAGTATTGCCGATAATATCGCTGGAAACGATGGGGTCTGTGTTGTACTCAAGAATGCCTTTCATTGGGCCGTCTGCAGCAGCTTTCATGGCGGCGTTAACTTCATCTACCGTCACGTCTTTGCTTAAAGTTACTACCAGGTCGGTAATACTGCCTACGGGAACAGGAACGCGGAGACTGAGACCGGTTAATTTGCCATTCAGTTCCGGCAGGACCAGGCCTACTGCTTTCGCAGCACCGGTCGTTGTGGGAATAATATTCAGAGCAGCAGCTCGTGCCCGCAGAGGGTCAGAGTGCAGCTGGTCTGAAACACGCTGGTCATTGGTGTAAGCGTGCACGGTGGTCATCAAACCGTGTTCAATTCCAAAGTTTTCATGAAGGACTTTAGCCATGGGAGCCAGGCAGTTTGTTGTGCAGCTGGCATTGGAAACACAGAGGTGCTCAGAAGTCAGCTGGTCGTCATTGACACCAAATACCACAGTCATGTCTGGTGTATCTTTTGCCGGTGCAGAAATCACAACTTTCCGGGCGCCAGCCGTCAGGTGGCTGTCGTAACCTGGTTTTCCGTCTGCTTCACGGTTTGTGAAGAACCCGGTCGATTCCAGAGCGACTTCGACTCCCAGTTCCTTCCAGGGAAGTTCACGGGGATCACGTTCCGCACAGACGCGGACTTTTTTTCCATTGACGATCAGATCGTTTCCATCCACTTCGACTGTTCCAGGAAAACGGCCCTGCACACTGTCATATTTCAATAACCATGCCAGTTTTTTAGGATCTCCGAGGTCGTTGATGGCAACCACTTCGAATTCTTCAGGACGAGCGGCGAGAGCTCGAAATGTGATACGCCCAATACGCCCAAAACCATTGATACCAACCTTTACCGCAGCCACAGGACTTACTCCTTCGTTTAATGAACCATTAGATGTGTATATTTGACGGCAGAGAGACTGGAGAACGATCCCAATAAACTCCTCTGCCCGCTGTCGGGTAACTTTCAATCGCGTTGGATTGTAATCGCCTCAGGACGACCACACAACCGAACGCAGACTCCGCTTTGATTTCTTAATAATTCAACAAGGTTAAGTATTCCGGGATCGATCAGTTTTTCTACTTCAGACCATTCCAGATTCAATCAGTGACCGGTGCGATTACTGTGCGTGTGTGATGGTCGACTTCAAAATTAAATAGGGAATTCCCCTCAGTTCTGCTCCTGAGGATCACAGGAGGTCAAGGGGCTTAAGCAGAAATGACGATAGTGCTTAAGGGGAGACCACTTACTGTTGGGGGGATTGTATAAACAATGCTTGCATAAAAGCATGTTGATAAGATCTTTCTGGTAATAGATTTAGCTCTCCACTTCTAAGTCTTATTTACGCTTCAATTACATTCCCTAATCACCAGGACGGGCTGATGGACGATATTCTGCAGGAGTTTTTGGCAGAAAGCTGGGAGAATTTAGGTCAATTAGACTCAGAAATTGTAGAGCTTGAGAAAGATCCCCAGAATGCTGAGCTGATTGCCAGCATCTTTCGCACGATCCACACAATCAAAGGGACCTGTGGTTTTCTGGGTCTCACCAATCTGGGAGCAGTCGCACATTCTGCAGAAAATGTTCTGGGAAAGATGCGTGAGCGAATGCTCGAAGTCTCCCCGGGAGCGATTTCACTGGTTCTGGAAGCCATCGACCGCATCAAAGAACTGCTGCAGGGCCTGGAAGCAACCGGCGAGGAACCGAAAACCGATCATTCGACTTTAACACTGATGCTGGACGAGCTCGCAAATCTGGCAACCGCGCCTGTTGAATCCACTCAGCAGGCTGCTTCTGTTACTCCCGCGGAAAAAAGCCCTGCTGAACCTCAGCTAGACCAGAGACCACTCAACGAACAAAGCCAGACTGAAATCGCTGCTGTCCCTGATGGTAATCCGGCGGCCGGTGAAGAATTTCACCCGGAAGTTGTGGACCCGCTGGTTCCTGCCACTGGTACTGAAGAAGTGGCATCCCGCTCTTCCAAGGTGAGTGTGGCGGATCTGTCAATTCGCGTGAATGTCAATGTGGTCGACAGTCTGATGAACCTGGTGGGGGAACTGGTGCTGACCCGCAATCAACTGTTGCAGCTGGCGCGGGGAGATGAGGAATCCAAATACGCTGCGCCCATCACTCATCTGAATCGCGTCACCACAGATCTGCAGGAAGGCGTGATGAAAACACGCATGCAGCCGATCGGGAATGCCTGGAACAAGCTACCCCGGCTCGTACGCGATTTATCTCAGGTGACCAACAAACATATTGAACTGGTAATGACAGGCGCCGAAACGGAACTGGACCGGACCGTACTGGATGCCATCAAAGATCCCCTGACACACATGGTGAGAAACTCGGCCGATCATGGTATTGAGATGCCCGGCGTCCGTAAAGCAGCCGGCAAACCTGAAGCAGGAACGATTCATCTGAATGCCTACCACGAAGGAGGGCACGTCATCATCGAGATTCAGGATGATGGTGCGGGAATCAGTCGTGAACGAGTTTTGAAAAAGGCGATTTCCCAGGGGCTGATCAAAGAGGTCGATGCTCCCCACGTGACGGACAGTCATGTGTTTTCCATGATTTTTCAGGCTGGATTTTCGACTGCGGAACAGGTCAGTTCCATCTCCGGACGTGGCGTAGGTATGGACGTGGTCCGGACCCAGATTGAAAAAATCGGCGGGACCGTCGATCTGGCATCCAAAATGGGAAAAGGGACCACCGTCAGAATTAAAATACCGCTAACCCTGGCAATTATATCTGCGCTGGTGCTGGAGAGCGGCTCACAGCCTTTTGCAATCCCGCAACTGGGCGTGGTGGAACTGGTCCGGCTTTCTGCAGAAGACTGCAAAAAAATTGAAACCATTCACAACAAAAAAGTATTTCGACTGCGAGACCGCCTGCTGCCTCTTGTGCATCTGAATGAAGTTCTGAAGCTGGAAGAGACGATTCCAGATGAAGATGATCTGCAGGATACCAATATCGTGGTTGTTCAGGTGGGTGAAGATCAGTTCGGGCTGATAGTTTCCCGGATCTTTGATACCGAGGAAATTGTGGTCAAGCCGGTGGGCCGACTCTTAAAGAATATCGGACTCTATCAGGGAACGACCATTCTGGGAGATGGTCGCGTGGTGATGATTCTCGATGTGGGAGGAATCTTCAATCAATGCGGTGGAAGTTCCGCTCATTCTCAATCGGTCGCGGAAGAAACACCCAGCAGTACTGACCGGGATACCATCAGTATGCTGCTGTTTGGTGTGAAAGAAAATGTGACCATGGCGGTGCCTCTGTCACTGGTCGCCCGACTCGAAGAATTTCCCTTGGATAGTATCGAGCTGAATGGTGATCGTAAGGTGGTTCAGTATCGCGAAAATCTGTTGCCACTGCTTTCGATCGAAGGTGCTGGATACGGCGGAGGAGAACCCGTCGATCCCCAACCTGTCATCGTCTTTTCCGAAAATAATCGTTCGATGGGGCTGATGGTTAACGAGATCAAAGACATCATTGATGAACAGCTTGTGATCCGGATGCAGTCTGATCGGCCAGGCGTGCTGGGAACTGCCATCATCGGCAAAAATGCGATTGATGTCATCGATACTCAATATTATGTGACACGCTCGACACCAAACTGGTTTGAAAAAGTCGAAGATAAAAAATCGTTTCGAGTTTTAGTAGTCGATGATTCAATGTTCTTCAGACAACTGGTGGCAACTGCGCTGGAAACCGAAGGCTTTTCGGTAGTAACCAGGGACAGTTGTGTCGCTGCTGTGGAACTCCTGGAAAAAGATTCCAGGTTCAATGCCGTCATTACAGATCTGGATTTGCCGATGATGGATGGATTTGAGTTCTGCGAATGGTTGAAAGAACAGGAAGACACTCAGGAGTTGAGCGTCATAGCTTTGACATCAGCGAACAGTGCAACAGATCAGGCCAAAGCCCGCGAAGCCGGTTTTGATGAGTTTCTGGTCAAATTTAATTCGCATGAGTTGATTTCCTGCCTGGATGAGTCTTTTGCCCGGTTGAAATACAAAACAGGAGTCAAAGCATGAGTATTGCGATTACAGATTCAGGAAGTGGGATGGAGTCACAGTTAGACTATTCGAGTCAGTATGTCTCGTTTCGCGTGGATGGGCAGTTGCTGGGAATGCCAGTCAATATGGTCCAGGAAGTATTAACCGAACAGGTGATATCACCAACTCCACTGGCCCGGGCTGAGATCAAAGGTCTGCTGAATCTGCGTGGTCAGATCGTGACAGCCGTCAGTCTCCGTAAACGACTCGGCCTGCCTGATCTGGAAGATGATCGTTCTATGAATGTCGTGACCCGGGTGGGAGAAGAGTCTTTCAGTCTGCTGGTAGATGAAGTGGGCGATGTCATCAATGTATCAGGCCGTTCCATGGAACCGGTGCCGCGCACCCTGGATCCCCACTGGCGGTCAGTGACCATCGGTGTGTTTCAACTGGATGAAGGCTTATTTGTCATTCTGGATGTGGAAACGATTTTAAATTTTGACTGATCTATTCAAATACTTTCAGCTGACTGAATAAGGGCCCTGCTTGTGGATCTCAATGTAACTGCATTACGAGAATCGTTTGAACTGGTTGCACCGCGTGCAGACCAGCTGGCAGAACGGTTCTATGAAAAGCTGTTCGAGGATTACCCCGATCTGCTGCGCTATTTCACGCATACCGATTTTTCAGAACAGCGGGGGAAACTGATTCAGGCACTGGTTCTCGTAATGAAATCCCTGGAGAACCCCCCTGCTCTGACCAAAGTCTTACACCAACTGGGAAAAGAACATGGCGACATGGGCATCCAGAAGGATGACTATCCGCCGGTAACAGAAACTCTGCTCAGTGTGCTGGCAGAGTATGCTGGTGATCAATGGAGTGATGAACTGGAAGAAGCCTGGCGTCAGGCTCTCACAGCAGTTTCGACAATGATGATTGAAGGTGCCAAAAACTCAAGTCGCGCAAAACAGCTTCAATCAACGGCAGTAACAGGCTCAGTGGGAGCCGGCTTTGAAGAGGTGGATTCCCTGGTGGAAGACCAGCCGACTTCAGAGAACTATGACCAAACCAATTCAGAACTACCTTTACGATCTGAAGCACAGATCAACCATCCGAAGGAGAAGAGTGAAATGTCGATTGATTCAGTACAGAATACGAAACAGAGCGCGGCTACTGAACGGTCGCAGGATACAGACCAGTTTTATGGGATTGTGGAACACAGTCCCCAGGCCATTCTGTTCCTTAACACGGAAGGCACAGTCACCTATCTCAATCGTAAAGGTCAGGAGACCCTGGGAGAACTGAGTACCGATCTGGGAGTGAGTCCTCAGCAGCTGGTAGGTGGTTCGATCAGTCAGTTGTTTGCAAAACTGCCCGAACTGAAGTCCGCCCTGACGGGGTTGTCTGGTGAGAAGTCCATCACGACTCAGCTGGGAACTCGCTCGCTTAAAATCAGCCTGAATCAGCTTGCTTCAGCAGGAACCATCCTGACCTGGGAAGACGTAACGCAGCAGATCAAACTGGAAGAAGAACTCTGTGATTATTCAGGACAGCTGGGCGCCATCAGCGATGCCCAGGCAGTCATTGAATTTAATCTGGATGGTACAATCATTACGGCCAATCATAATTTCTGTGCCACACTTGGTTATACCCTGGAAGAAATTCAGGGGAAACATCATAGAATGTTTGTCGAACCTGAATTCCAGGTCAGCAATGAATACAAAGAATTCTGGGAAAAGCTGAATGCAGGCCTGAACCAGGTTGCTGAATACAAACGGATTGGAAAGGGAGGCAAAGAAATCTGGATTTCCGCTTCCTATAATCCCATCCGCAATAAAGCTGGCAAGCTGTTTAAGGTTGTCAAATATGCATCCGACATTACAACAAAAAAACTGGCTGAAGAAGATATGGTCCGTGTTCAGAACATGATGGACAATATTCCCATCAATGTTCTGCTCGCGAACAAAGACTTCGAAATGGTCTACATGAATCCGGCATCTTACAAACAGTTGAAGCAACTGGAGCACCTGCTGCCCAAACCGGTCGATCAGCTGATTGGTCAGAGTATCGATATCTTTCACAAGAATCCCGAAGTGCAGCGGCGCATGCTGGCAGATCCTTCGAATCTGCCGCACCGTGCCAAAATTAAAGTGGGTGACGAAACTCTGGACCTGCTGGCAACAGCAATCGTGGACCGAAAAGGCAATTATATTGGTCCCATGGTTTCCTGGTCGGTAGTGACAGAACAGATCAAGCTGGCTAATGACTTTGAGAATGAGATCCAGGGGATCGTCAGCGTTGTGACTTCATCGGCTACCGAAATGCAGGCCAGTTCCAAGAGTCTGTCCGATATGTCGGATGAAACAGCTCGCCAGTCCCAGGTGGTTGCTGCTGCCAGTGAAGAAGCCACCCGAAATGTGGAAACCGTATCTTCTGCTGCAGAAGAATTGAGTGCTTCCATCAGCGAAATCTCACGCCACGTTCAAGAGCAGTCACACATGACGTCTCAGGCTGTGGGAGAAGCAGATCGTACCAATCACACGATTAAACAGCTGGGAGATGCCAGTAGCGAAATCGGTCAGGTTGTGAAAGTGATTACTTCCATCGCACAGCAGACAAACCTGCTGGCTTTGAATGCGACGATCGAAGCAGCCCGTGCCGGTGAAGCCGGAAAAGGATTTGCCGTGGTCGCGAATGAAGTGAAAGAACTGGCCCGCCAGACTGCACGTGCAACAGAAGAGATCAGCGAAAAGATTGGTGCCATCCAGGGATCAACGAATATAGCTGTGTCCGCCATCGGCTCGATCGGTGAAAGTATCCGCAAGATCGATGAAATTTCAACGACCATTGCCAGCGCCGTCGAAGAACAGACTGCTGCCACCAACGAAATTTCCCGTAATGTGGCAGAAGCCGCTCGTGGGACCGCTGAGGTGACCAATAACATCTCCGGTGTTTCTCAGGCAGCTTCCGACAGTGGAACAGCCGCCAATGACATGCTGGCAGCTGCACAGGGACTGACTCAGGAATCTGTGAAACTGGATGAAGCTGCTGCCGCCTTCCTGAAACGGATGCGAGCCATGTAATCCGCTGATCCGCAATACCTGACATCTCAGGTGCTGCAATGTGAAAAATCGTCATTACCGCCAGGGTAGACATGTGTTTCAAAACATGGGTTTAGCCTGGCGGTTTTTGTTGGGAGACCTGGAAAGCTGAGGTGAATCTCTCAATGTACCGGAATTTTCGTGATTTCAAGCATTGTTTGCCTCACATCATTAAACGTGTCCTAGACTTCCTGCAGACAGTTTGATTTAACGTCAGAAGGCAGCATGAGTTCTGTATTCCTGCTCTGAGTCTGACACGAATTTAATAACATAGAGCTATTCTTAACAGACTGGGAGACCGGTGAAAATGAAGACAATATTACTTGTAGACGATTCCCGCGCAGTCAGACTGGTGGGACGACGTATCATGGGAACGTTCGGACTGAATGTTCTGGAAGCCGAAGATGGAGAACAGGCGCTGGAAGTTGCTCGTGCGAATCCGGAACTGGATGCGGTTCTTCTGGACTGGAACATGCCCATTATGGATGGGATGGAATTCCTGACGGCTTTACGGGCTGATGCCCGCGAAAAGCAGCCGATTGTTGTGATGTGCACAACGGAAAATGATATGCCTCAAATCGTACAGGCCATGCAGGCCGGCGCGAATGAGTACATCATGAAACCTTTCACCGAAGACATTGTTCGGGACAAACTGGAAGAAACAGGTGTTCTGTGAACCATTCGATCATCAAGGTGCTGCTGGTCGATGACTCAGCTGTGATACGGGGCTTGATGACACAGGCGATTAATCTGGATGCGAAAGTGAAAGTGGTTGGCTCTGCGATGCATGGTCAGACTGCGCTCACCTGGCTGCAGAAAAATCAGGCTGATGTCGTGGTTCTGGATGTGGAGATGCCTGTAATGGACGGGATCACATGTCTGAAACAGTTGAGGCAGCTTTACCCGGAACTTCCGGTCATCATGGCCAGTTCTCTGACACGTGCAGGAGCAGAGATTACTCTCCAGGCGCTGGATCTGGGGGCAGCCGGGTGCATTCCAAAACCGGTTGCGACAAATGCGACAGCAGCGATCGAGCAGGTTGCCCGAGATCTGTTGCCTCTGATCAAAGCACTCGTCACTCAACATGATACTGACAAGTCGGATTACTCACGTTTTCCGGCAACCGCAGCGCAACGACCTGCCAAAACACCGATGGTGATGGTGGTTGGTGCGAGTACGGGGGGGCCAAATGCACTCAAGGCGATGCTGACAGCCCTGCCCGAGAAATTTTCGATACCGATTCTGATTGCCCAGCACATGCCACCTCTGTTTACGAGGACCCTGGCTGAGCATATCGAACGGGAAACAAAACGTCCTACCTCTGAGGCCAGGGACGGGGCGTTGATTGAACGAGGCCATATTTATATTGCCCCTGGTGACTTTCATATGGTCATTGATAAACACAACGACCGGATGATAATCCGCCTGAATCAGGATGAACCGGAGCATTTTTGCCGGCCTTCCGTTAATCCATTATATGCATCTGCTGCCAAATGGTATGGCAGCTCAGTACTGGCAGTCATGCTGACCGGTATGGGCGATGATGGCATTGAGGGCGCGGAATCAATCAGTGAGCGTAAAGGTTATATTATCGCACAAGACGAGCAGAGTAGTGTTGTCTGGGGAATGCCTGGCGCAATTGCCAAGGCAGGACTGGCCAGCCAGGTTCTACCTCTCAGGAATATTGCTCCTGAACTGGCCCGACTCTGTTCTTTATAGAAAGTGGTGATCTCGTGTCTCCAGAAGATTATAATTACATAACCCGTTTTTTATTGGAAACCACAGGTCTTTCTCTCGGTGAGAATAAAGAGTATCTGCTGGAAGCCCGGCTGATACCTCTGGCACAATCTCACGGCATGAACGGGATTCAGGATCTCGTTTTGAGTTTGAAGTCAAAAATGGATCGAAGTCTGGAAAAAGAAATCATGGAAGCCATGACGACCAATGAATCGTCGTTCTTCCGTGACCGTCGTCCGTTCGATGAACTGAAAGCACATATCCTGCCAGATATCATTGCCGAGCGTAAAATGACGCAGAAACTGCGAATCTGGTGTTCGGCCTGCTCTCACGGTCAGGAACCATACAGTATCATGATGCTGCTGCGCGAGAGTTTTCCGGAACTCAATAACTGGAATATTCAAATCATCTCGACGGACTTGTGTACCAAAGCCCTGGATCGTGCCCGCGAAGGAGTTTACTCCCAGTTTGAGGTCCAGCGTGGTCTGCCCGTCCAGTTGCTGATGAAATATTTTGAACAATGCGAGCAGGGCTGGAAGATCAAGCCGGAGCTGGGAGCCGGCATTCAGTGGAAGCATTTGAATCTGCTGGAAGATTTCAGGCATCTGGGGACGTTTGATATTGTCTTCTGTCGCAATGTTCTGATTTATTTCAAACCGGACATGAAAAAAGACATTCTGAACCGCATCAGCGGCCAGTTAAGTTCCTCAGGCACCCTGTTGCTGGGAGCGGCTGAAACGGTACTCGGGATCTCCGACAAATACACCAAACAGGCGGGATGTCAATCAGCGATTTACCAGTTAGCCGGTAAATCTGTGGCAAATTCAATCGCCTGATACCAGGCACTTCTGGCGCGACAATGTGTCTCCGTGGAGAAAATTAGACTTAATATTCAGAACCCGGTAGTCAATACGAGTCCGGATTGTCTTACCGGGTTGCTGTCTATTCAGAGTGCGAAAGAACGAAAAAACGTGCGAAAGTTATTATTTTACGCGTATGAATAGTGTCTTTCTGCGGACATTAAAAACGGACTTTCCTCAATCATGTAAATCTGTTATGACTTTTCCGAAAGACAGTCTCTTGTCTGGCATCATTGATCTCAACGATACTCTTTTTATCGATTTCGCACAGGGAAGTGCAAAGTGAATCGACTTGCATTATTTGAAGACCGTTCTGCGCTGCAGTTTACCCCCGTCGCATTAATGAGACCGGTATTCGAACTGCTGTGTGGCCAGTTTACCGCGCGGGAACGAATACTCAAATCAGTGCCTGCCAGGGAATGGGGGGGGTTAATCCGCCCCGCTCTGACGGAAGTTTATGCAGAGGAATTTCCGGAGGCGCGAATCAATGACGCTGTCTGGCTCAGCGAAGCACCAACTCTGCTTGTCAATGGGCGCTGGCTGCCTGCCCGTCAGGAAATTTCTCACCTCGCGAATGTCACATCTGACACGGTCGGGATGATCGGGAACACCGTTGCTTATCTGTTACTGGAACCGGAAGAAGCGGTGTTGCTCACGGCGGAAGCCTGGGATGATGCGATCCAGAAGATTGCATCGACCAGAAAACCCGTTGCAGTGGAGGGAACAGAACTCCATTATCCCTGGGATCTGGTGAATCAGAACCGGCAACAGCTTGTGGATGACTTCGCGTTAGCTCCGTCCACGCAAGCTTCGAGAGACAAAGTCCGCAATCTGACGGTTGCCGGGCCGGCAGCACTGCTCAGAGTCGATGAGAGTGCGGAAATAGATCCCTTTGTGGTATTCGATACCCGGCAGGGACCGATTGTGATTGACCGGGATGCCCGGATTCAGGCATTCACACGCGTTGAAGGCCCTGCTTATATCGGACCGGGAACACAGCTGTTTCGGGCCAATGTAAAAGCGGGTACGAGTGCAGGTCCCTACTGCCGACTGGGTGGAGAAATTGAAGAATCGATCATACATGGTTTTGCCAATAAATATCACGATGGGTTTCTGGGCCATTCCTATATCTGCCCCTGGGTCAATCTGGGTGCGCAGACCAGTAACAGTGATCTGAAAAACGATTACTCTCAGGTCAGAGTCCCTCTGGCGGGGGTTCCCATTGATACCCATTCCGTGAAAATCGGATGCTTTATCGGCGACCATACGAAGACCGCACTTAACAGCCTGTTCAATACCGGCTCCTCGGTCGGCGTCATGTCGATGGTGCTCCCGACAGGTGAGTTACTGCCAAAACACATCCCCTCGTTTTCACGTTTCTGGCTGGGACGCATCGACAGTCAGATCGATATTGCTGATCTGTTTGAGCTGGCAGATGCCTCCATGCGTCGTCGAGGCCTGTCACTGACTGCCGGTCAGCGTCTGTTACTGGTTTCACTGCTGGAAGAGACAGTCGAAGAGCGCGAAACTGCGATTCGCCGGTGGGACCAGAAACGGGGCACCTCACCTGCAGCCAGCCCTCAAGCTTCAGTCGAGCATCGTTGAAATCCACGCTCTGCAGATTCAAATCCTGGAGCGGGAACAGGCGAACTTATTACCGATTTGTGTTGTCATACTGGCATGAAGTGCTTATGGGAAAGCTTTTCGGGAAACTTGAGGAAAATCCTGCCCGGAAAGGCAATTTCGTAAGAATTATCATGTTGATGTAAGATTGTCGCAAATTGACGACAGTTCTTTTCCTGTGAAAACCGGGATTGTGAAATTTACTATCACCGCTGATGTGGAAGCTTCAATCACAGCAGGCATTTAAGCAGGTTTGTCGGGTCCGGGCGATTTTTCGGGCGGTTTGGTACAGTCCTTGCGATTCTCTTACTCGTCAGGCTTTTCCAGGGGTGAAGAGCTTCAGCTTCTTGAGCCGTCGGGCTTGAGACTGTGAATTCGAGTTTTTTAAGACAAAGTGTTGCAATGATAAATCAGGAGAACAGGATCATGTCAGAACAGGTCATGGAAGAGTTGTGGAATGGGTTATCACCTGCGACAGATCGAACTGATCTGGCGAATGCAGTAATTGACCGTCTGCTCGAGTTGAATATCGATCTACAGGAAGTCTCACTGTCAGAGATGAAAATGCTGCTGACACGCGCTTACAGCCATCAGGCACGTGTCGATTCACAGAAACGCAGCCGCCGGATCTCAGACTGCGTCGTTGCATCTTAACATAGGCCGTTCCCTGAATTATTCTATGTAATTCAGGGAACGGCTTTGAAATAATACTTGAATCACAAATCCATACGGTGGTAGAACAGTGAGGCACCCTGCCGGGTTCTGAATCAGGCAGTCAATTCTGGCAGGTGGAAGCCTGTCGACGAACTCTCTGTTACCCGTACCCTCTCCCGGAGAAATACCACCGTGCATGATGAGAACCAGTCGAGTTCATCAGATCAGGATGATGCCGCCGACAGTCAGTCTGAGTTGGCCCAACAGCTTCTGGAGTCACTTCGACAGGGCAATAAAATTCAGGCCATCAAATATTACCGGGAATCTACGGGGGCAGGTCTGAAAGAATCAAAAGAAGCCATTGAAGCTCTGATCGAGAAGTATGACATCCAGATGAAATCAGGGTGTGCCTCAATGCTGCTGGTTGCCTCTTCGCTGGTTGTGCTCCTGTTACTTGTCTGGATTCAGTAAACTTTCCCACGACTGTCTCTCTTTACAGGTCAGGCTTCGCTCTTACGCACACGCGTAATGTCAGACTGCCGGAAATTGCCGGATCGGCATTCATTCACAGTCGAATCGACGGTTTTGTATTCAAAACGGCCCCTTTCATCAGTTCTGATAAAAGTTTCGTGTTGAAATCATCTTTTCTTCACATTTACCTCACACTTTGTCATCATAGTATGTATTGAACCCGGTTTATGAGATCTCGACTTGCGAAGAGACTGCCGATTTCAATAACCCAAGCGACCCGCCCGCCCAGACCCTCCTGAAAGGTGATTACATGAGACGGTGTATAATATCACTGGCTGTTTTTGGATTCCTGTTTACAACCACAGTAATCTGGGCCTGCTCGGTTCCTGTATTTCGATATGCACTGGAACGCTGGCCTGCGGACAAGTACAGCGCAGTCGTATTCCACCGGGGAGACTTAACACCGGAACAGCAGAAGCTGGTTTCCCACTTCGATCAGGAAGGCACGGTCGGCCAGAAGTCAGCCAATGTGGAACTGAAACTGATCGACCTGGATGCTGAGCCGGCTCGGGAAGATCTGGAACTCTGGAAAGCTCAAGAATCTGATACGCTGCCTCTGCTGGTCATGCGGACTCCCCTGCCGGCCCCGGTTCCCGTGGGATTCTGGTCAGGGGAACTGAGTGAAGAAAACATCGCGCGTCTGATAGACTCTCCTCTGCGTCAGAATATCGCAAAACAGTTGGTCAATGGTCAGACGGCAGTCTGGGTCTTTCTGGAAAGTGGTGACGCAGAGAAAGACAAGGCGGCTCGTGAGTTGCTGGCCCAGGAACTCAAGCGGATGGAGAAAACTCTGAAGCTGCCCGAGATTGAACAGGCTGATATTGAACAGGGACTGGTCAGCGTTGCGCCGGACAGCTTGAAGATGAAATTCAGTATCGTGACCTGCTCTCGCGATGATTCTGCAGAGCAATATCTGACACAGATGCTGTTGTCAACCGAGAATGATCTGAAAGACTTTGATTCAGAACCGATGGCGTTACCCGTATTCGGACGGGGACGGGTTCTGTATGCATTAATAGGTAAAGGAATCAATCCGGGTACGATCGAGCAGGCCTGTCGCGATCTGACTGGCCCCTGCACCTGTCAGGTCAAGGATCAGAATCCGGGTACGGATCTGTTAATGTCAGTTCCCTGGGAAAAACTGGTGACACCTGCGACACAGGATGAAAAAGAACTGCCACCACTGACGGGGTTGACCAGCTTTTCCAATAGTGAAGCAGCAAAAAATGACCCCGCTTCCATGGCACCGTTAGCGGATCAAAAAACAAACCCTGACAATGCGACTGCAGAGAAACAAACTGCAAAGGAAGCAGGTCAGAGTGTTGAGGTGGCAGAGTCTGTTTCCACACAACCCAGTGAGGCAGCCACGATACCAGCAGAAGACTCCGGATCTCGTTCTTTGAAATTCAAACCGGATTATACACTGATTACTCTGGCTGCATCTGTAATCGTTATCATACTGGCCGGAAGCTATTTGCTGTTAGTACGAAAACAGTAATCTAAAATCCAAAACATCTCAGCGGCTCGTTCAGAAGGACGCACCTCAATGTCGTTATTTCACTTGATCATTCAGGAAATGCAGCATCGCAAGCTGAATTTTCTGCTGGGCCTGTTATCGGTTGTCGTCGCAGTGGCCTGCCTGATAGCGGCTTTGACCTTATTGCAGGCTGATGAAATCCAGACAGAGTTGATCCTCGAGAAAAAATCGGAAGAAGTCAAACAGGCGGGCGCACAACTGGAAGATGCGATGCGCAAAATCACCAAAGGCCTGGGCTTCAATATTTTAATTTTACCGGCGGATGAAGATCTGAGCGAATTTCATCTGACGGGAATCGTCGAGAAGTCCATGCCTGAAGAGAATGTGAAAAAACTGGCCGAGTCAAAAATCGTGACGGTCAATCACCTGTTACCCATGGTGGCGAAAAAAGTCACCTGGCCTGAAAAAGACTGTGAAGTCATTCTGACCGGGACCCGGGGAGAAGTTCCCCAGTTACATCGGGCATTGAAAAAACCGCTCCAGCAGCAGGTACCGGAAGGCACGATGGTGCTCGGGTATCAGATTCAGAAAAAACTGGGACTCAAATCCGGTGATGAAGTCAAGCTGATGGGCAAGCCTTTCAAGGTGACGCTGACTTATCCGGAACGGGGAAATGCAGATGACAGCACGGTCTGGATCAATTTGAAACAGGCCCAGGAACTGCTGGGTATGCAGAATCTGGTGAATGCAATCCTGGCGCTCGAATGCAATTGTGCAACCGAAGACCGCGTGGCTGAGATCCGCAAAGATGTCGGCGAAATCCTGCCGGGCACGCAGATCATTGAACGTGGCCCCCCAGCTCTGGCGCGAGCCGAAGCCCGCAATAAAGCACATGCGACGGCTGTCGCTTCACTGGAACAGGAGAAGGCCAACCGGATTCAACTGATCGAGCGACACGCCGATTTTGCAGCCGTGCTCGTACCACTGGTCGTACTGGGCTGTGGTGCCTGGATCGGTTTTCTGTCACTCGAGAATGTGCGACGCCGCGCAACGGAAATCGGCATCCTGCGAGCGATCGGACTGCGTTCCTCCCAGGTCTTTGGAATCTTTATTATCAAAGCAGTGCTGATCGGTTTAATCGGTGCCCTGCTCGGTTATTTCCTGGGATATGGAATTGGTGTGGCCTGGGGCAAATTACCTGAAGCAATTCATCCGCAGGAAGTACTGTTCTCAGGTCGCTGGCTCCTGTTGAGCCTGGTGTTTGCCCCCCTGCTGGCGAGTTTAGCCAGCTGGATTCCCGCTTTGATGGCAGCGCGACAGGATCCTGCCACGATACTTCAGGAAGGATGATTAACCGAATATGTTACTGGAACTGAAAGCAATTACCAAATCCTTTAAATCTGGTTCGCACCGTGTTCAGGCGGTAGACGGGATCAGTCTGTCGGTCGATGCCGGCGAATTTGTGGCGATCCAGGGACCCAGCGGATGTGGTAAATCGACGCTGCTGCTGATCGTCGGAGGCTTGCTGCGTCCCGATGCCGGTCAGGTGCTGATCGAAGATACGGACCCTTATGTATTATCAAATGACAAGCGGGCCCGCTTCCGTTCCACGCATCTGGGGTTTGTATTTCAGCAGTTCCATCTCGTTCCCTATCTGAGCGTACTGGACAACGTGCTGGCTCCGGCCCTGGCAACCCGCTTACCTGAGTCGCGCAGACGTGCTGAAGATCTGATCGAGAAGTTTGGACTGGAGCAGCGGCTGCAGCACACACCGGCAGAGCTCAGTACCGGTGAAAAGCAGCGCGTGGCGTTAGCACGGGCTTTATTTCATTCCCCCAAAATTCTGCTGGCAGATGAGCCTACGGGTAATCTGGATGCTGAAAATTCGGAAATCGTTTTAAATGTTTTGAGTGAGTTTGCCGGGAACGGCGGCTGCGTTTTGATGGTCTCGCATGATGATCAGGCAGTCCAGTCAGCACAGCGCGTCCTGGGAATTGATGCAGGACGTTTACTGCCCCGTAGTGAAAAAGAAGCATTAATTAACTCTTGAATCAAATCGTAACAGCTTTAAGTTCAGGTGGAAAATATGAAATATCTCCGTGGCCAGAATGGGAAACTGTCTGAACCGTCTCCCTGCCGGACAGGAAAAATTAACAGTGGACTGGCACTCGCCGGAGGCTCAATCCTGTTTCTGGCGGTGATGTTGATATTACTGGTTTATTCTCCTCCCACAGACCCCGACAGCAATCAGACAACGACGGCAAATAAAACTGCCCCCGAGTCTGCTTCAAATGAAAACCAGGACGATGCACTGGTAATGTATTGTGCAGCCGGGATCAAACCACCGGTCGCTGCCGCCGCCGCACAATTTGCTGAGGAAGAATTTGGCGTTCCCGTTCATCTGCAGTATGGTGGTTCCGGAACCCTGCTCAGTAACCTGCAGGTGGCGAAGAAAGGGGATCTGTACCTGGCGGCTGACACCAGCTATATCGAAATCGCCCGTGAGAAAGGTCTGGTTGAGGAAGCCATTTCTGTGGCCCGAATGCATCCTGTGATAATGGTCAAAAAAGGGAATCCGAAAAAGATTCAATCGATTGATGATCTGTTGAAATCTGATGTGACATTTGCTCTGGCTAACCCGGATGCAGCATCGATAGGAAAGCTGACAAAAAAACAACTGACCGAAGCCGGTAAATGGGAAGCGGTTTCGAAGTCGGCTCGTGTTTTCAAACCAACGGTTTCAGAAATTGCCACTGATGTCATGCTGGGAGCCGTCGATGCTGCGATCGTGTGGGACGCCACCGTCAATCAGCATCCTGAAAAAGCAGACATGGTCGATGTGCCAGAACTTTCAGGAACCATCAAAAATGTCACCGTTGGTATCTTAAAGTCTTCTGAAAAACCCCAACAGGCACTGCTGTTTGCCCGTTATCTGCAGGCTCCGGAAAAAGGACAGAAACTGTTTTCAGAGATGGGATATGAGACAGTCGAAGGTGATGCCTGGGATCCTCATCCGACCATCCTGCTCTTCAGTGGCGGAGTGAATCGACTGGCGATTCAGGATACGTTGAAAGAGTTTGAGCAGCGTGAAGGAGTAACCGTCAATACTGTATATAACGGGTGTGGCATTCTGGTCGGTCAGATCAACAGTGGTCAGCGGCCTGATGCTTATTTTGCCTGTGATTCTTCCTACATGGTGCAGGTCCAGCCTAAGTTTACCCTGCCCCTGACGGTAGCTGAAACCGATATGGTCATCATTGTTGAGAAGGGGAACCCCCAGCAGATCAAAACGGTATTCGATCTCGCGGGAAAAGAAATCAAGGTGGGACTGGCGCACCATGAACAGAGCGCACTGGGTGCTTTGACTAAAAAATTACTGGAACCGCTGGTGCATAACGAACAAAGCCTGTACAACGCAGTTCAGCCAAATGTGAAAACCAACACGCCGACTGCGGATCTGCTGGTCAACCAGTTGAGAACCGGATCACTGGATGCGGCAATTGTGTATCGCGCCAATATTTCGAAAGTGGCAGATAAGTTAGATGTCGTTGAGATCAAAGAAGGTCGTCCCCTGGCGGAACAGCCCATCGCGATCCTGAAATCGACAAAGTATCCGCATTTGCTGCAGCGTCTGGTGGATACTTTGACAGATTCACCCTCGCGGGCAATTTTTGAATCCAATGGTTTTCGCTGGCGCGTTGCTTCGGAGTCGCTATGATCGAGCCGACTGTGAACGAACAGAAAACCGGGGGTTTCAAGCCACGCTCTGATCTGCCATTCTATACCATCTTTATTTCCATCAGTGCGATTTACGTATTTCTGATTGTGGCGATGCTGTCCGCCGAGACAACTTATACCACGCCCGATCACATCTGGAATGCATTTTCCAAGCCGGAAATCCGCTATGCCATCTGGTTGAGTCTGGTTTCCTGCGCGATCACAACGGTCCTCTCGCTCTGGGTTTCGGTTCCCATTGGCTATCTGATGTCGCGTCACGAATTTCCCGGTAAGACGCTGATTGATGCCATTCTGGATATCCCGATTGTCCTGCCTCCCCTGGTGATAGGCCTGTGTCTGTTGATTCTGTTTCAGGTGGAAGTTCCACAAATCGAATGGCTCAACAGAATGGTTGCAGAAAAGTCTGGAGTCGAATATGTGCCAGCCACATTGGTGTCGCAAACACAATCAGTTGATGACGTGATTCGCAAGGTGACCAAAGTAACTTTCGGGAAATCAATCGGCGTGACTTATGAAATACCGAGTGTGATTCTGGCCCAGTTCATGGTGGCCTGTGCCTTCGCGGTCAGGACGATGCGGGTGACCTTTGATCAGATTGGCCCCCGCTATGAGCAGGTGGCTTTAACGCTGGGCTGTAACCGGGGGCAGGCGTTCTGGCGTGTGGTCTTTCCACAGGCATACCGGGGACTGCTGGCAGCAGGCACACTGGCCTGGGCGCGCTCCCTGGGTGAGTTTGGACCGATCCTGGTCTTTTCCGGGGCTACACGCATGAAGACGGAAGTACTGCCAACGACCGTATTCCTGGAACTGACTGTCGGTAATATCGAAGGTGCGGTTGCCGCCTCGCTGATTATGGTCGTGTCTGCCTTGATTGTGCTGGTCATTGCCCGTATGTTCGGGCTGACCCGCGGCGCTGCAATATAAACGTGACCTGTTTGAACCCGGCTCAGCCGGAGATCTCATCTACCTGATTTGACAAGTTATGATTTCAGTAAAAAACCTTTGTGTCCAGGTTGGCGAATTCAGATTGAAAGACGTCAGCTTTGAAGTTCCCGGCGGGCATTATGCCGTCCTGATGGGTAAGACCGGCAGCGGAAAAACAACCATTCTGGAAACGATCTGTGGATTAAAGAAAATCCAGTCGGGAACGGTTTCCCTCAATGGCAGACCGATGACGCATGCCAGCCCGGCAGAGCGCGAAATTGGATACGTTCCCCAGGATGGCGTGCTGTTTCATACGATGACGGTGCGTGATAATCTTTCATTCGCTTTAGAACTCAGGAAATGGAATCAGCGGGAAATCAACAGCCGTGTGGAAGAGCTGGCTGAATTGCTGGGAATCAGTGCCCTGTTAAATCGCACCCCTTTTGGTTTGAGTGGTGGGGAAACACAACGGGTCTCCCTGGGACGTGCCCTGGCAGCGAAACCTTCCATTCTCTGCCTGGATGAACCTTTAAGTGCCCTGGATGAAGACACCCGCGGCGAGATGTGTGCCCTCTTGGAAGAAGTGCAGCGCGTGACCGGAGTCACAACCTTACATATCACACACAATGCTTCCGAATCAGAAAGGCTGGGGGACATCAAACTGGTCATCGTTGAGGGCGCGGTCCACAGTCTGTCTGGGAAGTCAACGGAAATTCCGGGAGTGACTCCTGACGACAGACAGGCTGCCGAAACGAAGACAGACACATCAGAAAGAATGAAAGCGCAATAGCATGAAGATTAAGGTGGAATATACGGCCCAGGTCAAAAAAGCAGCCGGTACTGGTGCTGAAGAATACGAGATTTCACCCGGAAGTACACTCCAGGATCTGGTGAGGCAGGTAGCGGAAACTCACTCGACTGCTCTGAAGCCTCTGCTCTTTCCGGATACAGAAGCCCTGCATCCCTCCATCCTGTTGTTTGTTTCGAACGAACAGGTATTATGGGAAGAGCCACTGACGCTGGAACCTCACCAGGTCGTGACGATACTCTCCCCGATTTCCGGCGGATGAGCAACACACCATATATCATTCTCAAACAGAAATCCCGCCTCACTATACAGGAGTCATGATGTCCGGTTTCGCTCCCCTGACCGATGAAGAACGAGCAGTTTATGAGTGGCAGATCTGGGTGCCCGAATTTGGGGAAGCCGGCCAGGAGAAACTGAAAAATGCCTCTGTTCTGATTTCGCGGTGTGGCGGCCTGGGGAGCGTGGTAGCCTACGAACTGGCGGCGGCGGGTATCGGGAAACTGGTGATCGCGCATGCCGGAAATGTCAAACCGAGTGACCTGAATCGTCAACTGTTAATGACACATGACTGGCTGGGTAAGCCTCGTGTCGAATCTGCTGAGCGACGTTTGAAAGAATTGAATCCCCGATTGGAAATTGTGGCGGTTCCGGAAAATCTGAGTGAAGTGAACGCAGAGCAGCTTGTGAAGCAGGTCGATCTGATCGTCGATTGTGCCCCGCTCTTCCCGGAACGCTATGCCATGAATCGTCAGTCTGTCCTGCAGAAGAAGCCGCTTGTCGAATGTGC
Organism: uncultured Gimesia sp.; assembly: GCF_963972345.1. Taxonomy (NCBI): domain Bacteria; kingdom Pseudomonadati; phylum Planctomycetota; class Planctomycetia; order Planctomycetales; family Planctomycetaceae; genus Gimesia; species uncultured Gimesia sp. The sequence continues at coordinate 29,035 of NZ_CAXAVM010000075.1, forward strand.
CATGTATGATCTGGAAGCACAACTGACTACGTTCATTCCCGGACAGACCGGCTGTCTGGCCTGTCTCTATCCCCATGATCCTCCCGCCTGGAAGCGGGAGTTTCCCGTATTTGGAGCCGTCTCGGGTACGGTGGGCTGTATGGCGGCCATGGAAGCAATCAAGGTCCTCAGTGGCCTGGGTGAGACGCTGGCCAATCAACTGCTGATGTTCGATTTGCGGGACATGACATTTCAAAGAAACCGGATCCTGCGTCGAAAAGACTGTGCTGTCTGTGGAGCCTGAAGCATCATTTTAAAATAAGTATCAAACCTGTGAGGTATCGTTATGAAATCATTCTTCCTTCCATTGTTGATGGTCACTGTTCTGTTTAACTGGACAACGCCTGTCGTGCTGACCCAGGTTGCGGCTGCCGAAACGGACACCAGGCCAGAATGGCGCGGTGCTGCTGCGTCTGTTGTGATCACACCTGACAAGCCCATGTGGATGTCAGGGTACGCCTCCCGTACCAAACCCTCTCAAGGGAAAGTGCATGATCTGTACGCCAAACTGTTGATTCTGGAAGATAACAGGGGCGAAAAAGTTGTGATCATCACAACGGACCTGATTGGCATTACACCTGCGTTACGCGATCCGATCGCTGCGCGGCTGGAATCCGAGTTTAAGATTCCTTCAGCGGCTTTATTGATGAATGCCTCGCATACCCACTGCGGGCCGGAATTACGGGAAGACAAAGCGACCCGCCGCGGACTGGGGGGAGATCGCGGTGCAGAAGCCCGGCTGTATACGAAGCAACTGGTCGAGAAACTGCTCAAAGCCCTCGCAGAAACGCTGCCTCGACTGGAACCTGTTGAGCTGAAATATGCTTCCGCGCGGGCAGGGTTTGCGATGAACCGTCGTCTGCCGACTCCCCAGGGGGTCATCAACAGTCCCAATCCGGAAGGCCCCGTCGATCAACGGGTGCCGGTGTTGATCGTAGAACGACCGGACAGTTCGTTAGTAGCAGCGATGTTTGGCTATGCCTGTCATAATACAACGCTCAGCTTTTATCAGTTTTGTGGTGACTACGCCGGTTATGCCCAGGAATATCTGGAAGAAGCCCATCCGGGGATGGTGGCTCTGTTTATGATGGGCTGCGGTGGAGATCAGAATCCCTACCCGCGACGATCGCTGGATCTGGCAAAACAGCATGGGCGTGCGCTTTCCAACGCGGTCGAAGTGGCTTTGTCGGTCAAGCAGCCTCGCGAAATCCATGGTCGCCTGGGAATCGCAATGGATGAGGTCGAGCTGGAATTTGCCACACCTCCTGCCCGGGAAGAACTGCTCAAACGCAAGGAAACAGGCAATAAATATGAACAAAGTCACGCTGTGCGTCTGCTGGAGCAACTCGAAGAACGCGGAGGTATTCAGACCAGCTATGCCTTTCCCCTGCAGGTCATTCAGTTGGGGAATGACCTGACTTTAGCGGCGATCTGTGGTGAAACGGTGGTCGATTATTCCCTCAGGCTGCAGCGGGAACTGAAAACGGGAGTCGGGAATACCGGGACCGGGAATAAAGAGCCCGTCGTCTGGGTCGCCGGCTACTCAAATAATGTCTTTGGATATCTTCCCAGTCTGCGCGTCCTGAAAGAGGGCGGTTACGAGGGGAATAGAGCGATGATTTATACTTCCTATCCCGGTCCCTTTGCAGAATCAGTGGAACAAAGGGTGGTTTCCACAATCAAGGACCTTACTGCGCAGGCTCGAAACTCCACCCTGCAGAAGTAGTCGCAATTTTGGTCGTGACCTTATTTTACTTTTGTCCGAATTGCAAGGATTTTAGAAATACCATTTCGCTTTTCCAGGCGGTTGATTTAGAATACGTTAATCTTTGTTGAAGACATGATTATCTTTAAGGTTCTATTCATTCCTGCCAGGAGTAAACAGTGATGCGCCGTCAACTGTTCAAGTTTGTGTGTTTTGGATTTGCTCTGGTCTTATGCTCAAGTGTTGTGTCTTCCCCTTTGCAGGCACAGACCGAGCAGGAAGTAACGGCTTCCCGGCTCAAGGGGGTTGAATTTCTCAAGTCTCAACAGTTGGAAGATGGCAGTTGGGAATATGAAGGTCATCCGGTGGGGATTACTGCGCTCTGTACCATGGCACTGTTGGAAAATGGAATTCCCGTCAACGACCCACTGATTCAGAAAGGCAGACAGTTTGTCCTGAAAGAATCAGAGAAACTGAAATCGACGTATGACCTGTCTCTGGCCATTCTGTTATTATCCCGCATTGGAAATCGCGAAGACAAAGCCGATATCCGCCGGTTTGCAGCGCGATTAATCGCCGGTCAGACCACGACAGGTGGCTGGAGCTACACCTGTCCGCTGGCGACTGCCAGTAGTTTAAATAATCCACGGTCTCGTCTCAAACTGGGAACCTCACCCGGCGATAACAGTTGCACTCAGTTTGCAGTGCTTGGTTTGTGGACCGCCTCCCGCTCAAATATCAATATCGACGATTCAATGATCGGCGTGGCGCGACGCTTTGTCGAGACGCAGAACGAAGACGGTGGCTGGTCATATAAACTGCCCACTGAAGATATGAAAGAACCTTCACGAAACTCGATGACGCTGGCAGGCCTGTTCTGTCTGACGGTGGCCCGTGCGACAAAAATTCGATCGATGAGTCAGGATGTTCTCAAGGAAGCGGGCGACTCCTCCGAAACGCAGAAAGAGGGAGACACGTTGATCTCCGATCCGATTTTTGCCAAAGGGCTGGAAATGGCGGGAACCTATGCCGCCGGAATCAGTGCCTCTTCGGCCCGCTATTTTCTCTGGTCGACGGAGCGCGTAGGCGTGTTACTGGGGCTGGAAACGCTGGGAAATACTGACTGGTTTTCCAAAGGGGCCTCCGCCCTGATTCAAACTCAGAAAGAAGATGGCAGCTGGGAAGATTCACGAGGCAAACTGGCTGAGACAGCATTTGCGATTCTGTTCCTGCGCAAAGCCAATCTGGGAAGTGATATCTCGCGGATGTTGAACGGGGAACCTGAAAAGAAGTTCCAGATCTATTCGCAGGAGAAAAAACCGGAGTTCGAAACACTGCAGGCCGCGGTCGCTGCTGCCAAAGCGGGTGATTTGATTCGGGTAAACGGGGACGGCCCTTTTGGAGTCCCCCACCTGGAAATTGATAAAGATCTGAGTATCGAGGCCGGCTTTGGCTATGCACCAATCTTTCAGTATGAACGGGGGAAGAACAGTCTGGGCTTGCGATCGAGGCCGGAGCGTGATCCGAATGTACGTCATATCCTGCGGGTCTCAAAAGGGACGCTGGCACTGGAAGGCATCGCCTTTGAATTTGATCCTCCTGAAGTGGGTAAGGATGTGCCCTGGGCAGCGATTGTCGTGAATGGCGGCAATTTAAAAATGCTGAACTGTACGATCTCAGAACAGAACGATAAAGGCATGGCTGCAGTCCAGGTTTTAAAACCGACTGATTCTACAATTTCCAACTGTTTTTTCGTAGGAGGACGGGCAGCCTTTGAAATCGAAGGGACCGGTAAACAGACTATTTCAGTGGATGATTCGATTATCTTCTCACGAAAAATATTCTCTGTCCTGAAGAGCACCGGTGCGACTGCGGGGGGAGATATTAATCTGAACCTGTCTTATTGCACGGTTCAGGGCGCAGAGGGTTTTGTGTTTGAACGTTTCGTTAAAAATATTCATGTGAAGAGCGACCACTGTGCTTTTAAAGTGGAGAACCTGGGGCTTTCCATGTTGTCTGCCAGGGGATCAAAAGAGAATCGTTCCTTTGCAGGAGATTTGAATGTCTATGATGTGAATGACTGGCTGGGGCTGAGCGGCAAGGCTGAGACTGGCGTGACCGATGTAAAAAGCTGGAGCCAGTTCTGGGGAAAAACCGATGAGACTTCTGTGGGAGATACTCTCGCCTTTACATTTCGTCGACCCAATAATTCTTTTAATCATCGTTATAAGCCTGAGGACTGGGAAGTTTCGGAGACTTCGCCGCTGCTGGCCCGCGGACTGGAGTTTGGAGCCAAACCAGCCAGTGTTGGTGCCGGACCTGG